>NZ_JBTSRB010000080.1:0-7553 GCF_054637675.1 Metallibacterium sp. | reverse complement strand
GGTGGGGCAAGCAGCCATCCCGGGGTCGCGGCCCGTTCGGCATCCTGCCTCACCTGGTCATGCGCATTGAAGCTGCCACTGGCAGCTTCAGGGCATGCGCATTACCAACCCATGTAGTGGCCGCCGTTGATGGCGAGGTTGGCGCCGGTGATCCAGGCGGCTTCCTCGTTGCAGAAAAAGTTCACCGCGTAAGCGATCTCATCCGGCTTGCCCAGCCGCCCCAGCGGAATCTGCGCCACGATCTTGGCGCGCACGTCCTCGGGCACGGCCATCACCATTTCGGTGCCGACGTAGCCCGGCGAGACGGTGTTGACGGTGATGCCGAAGCGCGCGTTTTCCTGCGCCAGCGAGATGGTGAAGCCGTGCATGCCGGCCTTGGCCGCGGCGTAGTTGGCCTGGCCATACTGGCCCTTCTGGCCGTTGATCGAGCTGATCTGCACGATGCGGCCCCACTTGCGCTCGCGCATCGATTCGATCACCGGGCGGGTGACGTTGAAACACGCATTGAGATTGGTGTTCACCACGTCCATCCACTGCTGGTAGGTCATCTTGTGGAAAGTGGTGTCGCGGGTGATGCCGGCATTGTTGACCAGAATGTCGACATGGCCGAGTGCCTTCTCGACCGCGCGCACCATGTCCGCGGCGGTCTCGGGATTGCTGACATCGCCGGGCACCAGGGTCACCGGACAGCCGGCGGCGATCATTTTCTGGCGCCACGCCTCGGCCTTGTCGGCATCGCGATAGTTGGTGGCGACGCGGTGTCCTTCACGCACCAGACGTTGCACGATGGCGGTACCGATGCCGCCGGTTCCGCCGGTGACCAGGGCAATGCGTGCAGTCATGTCGCGCTCCTCGTGGAATGATCGTCGGCGAGTGTACGCGCGGCATCCACGTCTACGAATTGCGGCGCAGCAATCGCACGGCTGCGCGGCAACAGATCGGCGCGGTAGTGGGTGAGCGCGTGCTCCAGCAAGTGCGTGGTGCTGCGTGCGGGACGCGCGGCCGACTCGCGTTGCCCCAGCAGCGTCAGCGCCTGACGCAGCGCGTCCAGCGCGTCGGATGGCAGCGCCGCGGCGCCGCTCGCTTTGGACAGCTTCTGACCCGCGGTGTCGACGACCACCGGCAGATGCAGGTAACGCGGCGTGGGCAACATCAGCAAGCGCTGCAGCAGGATTTGCCGCGGCGTGGAGTCGAGCAGATCGGCGCCGCGCACCACGTCGCTGACGCCTTGCGCGGCGTCATCCACCACCACCGCGAGCTGGTAGGCCCACAGGCCGTCGGCGCGGCGCAGAACGAAATCGCCGACCTCGGCGCGTACGTCCTGCTGCTGTGGTCCCTGCAGACGATCTGCGAATGCGATCACGCCGCGCGGCACGCGCAGACGCCAGGCGTGCGCGCCATCCGCACGCGCCGGACGCACGCAGCGCGGCGGATGGATGCCGCCGTGCGCCTCCAGATCGGCGCGCGTGCAGGCGCAGGGATAGGCGTGACCGGCCGCGGCCAGTTGCCGCAGCGCGGCCGCGTAAGCCGCCGCGCGTGCGCTTTGTCGCCAGGGCTCGGCATCGGGCAGCAGCCCGAATCGCCGCAGGGTTTGCAACTGCGCGCGCGCAGCGCCGCGGACTGCGCGTGGCGGGTCGATGTCCTCGATGCGCAGCAGCCAGCATCCGCCGGCCGCGCGCGCATCCAGCCAACTGCCCAGCGCCGCCAGCAGCGAGCCGAGATGCAGGGCGCCGGTGGGCGAGGGTGCAAAGCGACCGACATAAACCATGGCTTCATCATGCCATTGGTCACTCTTGAAACCGGCCATGGCATCCCGAGAATCAGCCAGCGGCATGTGCCGTTTCGCGGGAACCCGTCTGCATGAAGCGCGTCTTGCTGTTTGTTGCCACCAATCTCGCAGTCCTGGTGTTGTTCGCCCTCATCGCCCGGATCTTCGGCATCGATCAGTACGCCGCGGCCAATGGCGTCAGCTTCGGCGGCTTGCTGGCGTTTGCCGCGGTGTTCGGCATGGGTGGCGCGTTCATTTCCCTGGCCTTGTCCAAGACCATCGCCAAGTGGCAGACCCATGCCAGGATCATCGCCGAGCCGCAGAGCGAGGTCGAACGCTGGCTACTGGCCACGGTGGCCGTGCACGCCAAGGCGGCGGGCATCGGCATGCCCGAGGTGGCCATTTACGATGGCCCCGAAATGAATGCCTTCGCCACAGGCATGAACCGCAACCACGCGCTGGTGGCGGTCAGCACCGGGTTGCTGCAGGACATGGATCGCGAGCAGGTGCGCGCGGTGCTGGGCCACGAGATCGGCCACGTCGCCAATGGCGACATGGTCACGCTGACCCTGATCCAGGGCGTGCTCAACACCTTCGTCATCGTGGCCGCGCGCATCGTCGGGCGCATCGTCGATTCATGGATGTCGGGCGGGCGCGAGCGCGAAAGCAGTGGCGTCGGCATCGGTTATTTCGTTACCGTGCTGGTGCTGGAGATCGTGTTCGGCATCTTCGCCTCGATGATCGTCATGGCGTTCTCGCGCTGGCGCGAGTTCCGCGCCGATGCCGCCGGCGCCCGGCTGGCCGGCCGCGGCGCGATGATCTCGGCGCTGCAGCGGCTCGGCGCCACCCATGGCGAATCGACCCTGCCCAAGACCATCCAGGCTTTCGGCATCTCTGGACACGTGGCGCACGGCTTCAAGCGCCTGTTCATGAGCCACCCGCCGATCGAGAAGCGCATCGCGGCCTTGCGTGTCGCCGGCTGAGTCCCCATTTGCCAGTCACCTTGCATGATGCCGCGCGCAAGCGCGGCTTTCTTTTTGGAGCCCGAGCATGACCGACACCGCCACCGAAACCCGCAGTTTTGAAGCCGAAGTCAGCCAGGTGCTGCACCTGGTCACGCACGCGCTGTACTCGCACAAGGAAGTATTCCTGCGCGAGCTGATCTCCAATGCCTCGGACGCCTGCGACAAGCTGCGCTTCGAGGCCATCGCCAAGCCCGAACTGATGGGCGAGGGCGGCGAGCTGGGCATCGAGATCCGCTGGGATGCCGACGCGCGCACGCTGCGCATCAGCGACAACGGCATCGGCATGAGCCGCGATGAGGTGATCGAGAACATCGGCACCATCGCGCGCTCGGGTACGCGCAAGTTTCTCGAGGCGCTGTCCGGTGATGCGCGCCAGGATTCGCGCCTGATCGGCCAGTTCGGCGTGGGCTTCTACTCGGCTTTCGTGGTGGCCGATCGCGTCACTCTGGAAACCCGCCGCGCCGGCGCGCCTGCCGCGGAAGGCGTGCGCTGGGTTTCGGACGGCAGCAGCGCATACACGCTGGAAAGCATCGAACGCGCCGCGCGCGGCACCACTCTGACGCTGCACCTCAAGCCCGATGAAGACGAATTCGTCGAGCCCTGGCACCTGCGCGAGCTGGTCAAGAAATACTCCGAGCACATCGGTTTTCCGATCCGCATGCCGAAGCTCGTTGATGGCAAGCCCGGCGACGAGCTGGAGACCGTCAACCATGCCGCCGCGCTGTGGACGCAGCCCAGGAGCGAGCTGAAGGACGAGGATTACCAGAACTTCTACAAGACCCTCACCCACGATTTCAATGCGCCGCTGGCGTGGACGCACAACCGCGTCGAGGGCAAGCAGAGCTACACGCTGCTGCTGTACGTGCCCGAGAAGCCGCCGTTCGAGGCCATGTTCAGCGGTCGCGACGAGCGCAAGGGACTCAAGCTGTACATCCGCCGCGTGTTCATCATGGACGCCAGCGAGCAGTTGCTGCCGGCGTATCTGCGTTTTGTGCGCGGCGTGGTCGATTCCGACGATCTGCCGCTGAATGTCAGCCGCGAGATCCTGCAGGAGAACCGCCTGGTCAGCCAGATCCGCGCCGCGTGCAGCAAGCGCGCGCTGGATCTGCTGGGCAAGCTTGCCAGCGACGAGGCGCCGCGCTACGCCGAGTTCTACAAGTCCTTCGGCAACGTGCTCAAGGAAGGCATCGTCGAAGACAATGACAACCGCGAGCGCATCGCCGGCCTGCTGCGCTTCGCCTCCACGCACAACAGCGATGCGACGCAGAACGTGTCGCTGGATGACTACATCGGCCGCATGCAGGCCGGGCAGGAGGCCATTTACTACCTCACCGCCGAATCCTGGGTGGCGGCGCGCCACAGCGCGCAGATCGAGGCGCTGGCCGCGCGCGGCATCGAGGTGCTGCTGATGAGCGAGCGCATCGACGAATGGATGATGGGATATCTCAGCGAATACCGGGGCAAGCGCTTCCAGCACGCCGGCAAGGGCGAGCTGGGCCTACCGCTGGATGCCGCTGAGAAGGAACGCCGCGAGGCCGCCGAAAAGGACGCCGCACCGCTGCTGGACAAGCTCAAAAAGGATCTGGGCGAGCGCGTGTCGGCGGTGCGCCTCAGCCATCGCCTGACCGAATCGCCGGCCTGTCTGGTGCTGGAAGCACACGACATGGCGCTGCATACGCGGCGGCTGATGGCGGAGGCCGGGCATGCGATGCCCGCGGCCAAGCCGGTGCTGGAAATCAATGCCGCGCACCCGCTGCTGCAGCGTTACGCAACGGAATCCGACAGCACGCGCGGCGCGGATCTGGCGCTGCTGCTGCTGGAACAGGCCGAGGTGGCCGAAGGCGCGCAGCTTGATGACCCGGCCGCCTTCGTCAAGCGCGTGAACCGACTGCTGCTGGGCGCGACCGCATAAACGTGGACACCGCGCCCCCCGGCGTGCGCGCCGACATCTGGCTGTGGGCGGCGCGGTTCTTCAAGACCCGTGCACTGGCCAAGCAAGCGCTGGGTGCCGGCAAGATCGTCTGCGCCGGCGTCGCCTGCAAGCCGGCGCGCACGCTGCACGGCGGCGAGATGTTGCACATCGCGCGCGGCGATGAACGTTTCGAGATCGAAGTGCGGGCGCTGGCCAACGCGCGCGGCCCTGCCGCCGTGGCGCAAACGCTGTATCGCGAAACCGCAGCCAGCCTCGCCGCGCGCGCCGCGCAGCGCGAGCAGCGGCGCCTGCAGCAAGCCGGCACGCCGCAGCCGCCGCCCGCGCGACCCGGCAAGCGCGATCGGCGCCGCATCCACGCCTTCAAGCAGAACATCGGCGAGGCTCTGACGCCGGATTGAAGCCCGGCGTCATGTCGACCGTTTCAGGATGCGCGTACTGCCGCCGTATTCAGCCGGCGGGGATGTAGCTGAGTTCCTTGCTAGCGCGCCAGACGCCGTCCCACTGCTCGGCGATGGCGTCCATGAATTGCTTGCGGATGGCCGCCGCCTGCGCCTTGCCGTAGGCCTTTTCCATCATCGCCTTCAGAGATGGGCTCGGCTCCTTGCCGATCTCGGCCCAGGAGGCGTTGGGCCAGACCAGATTGAAATCGGACGCGCCGCGTCCGCCGCCGCTGTTCTGCCATACGAACCACTGTCCCTCCCACTTGCTGCTGCGCGCGGCGCTGGCATATTTCTCCATGGCTTCCATCAATGCCGGGCCGTGTCCGGGCTTGATGCGCACGCTGTACACGTACGCGAAAGCGGGAACGGCCTTGCTGTCCGTGACCATGTGACTGAGCTTGGGCATGCGTTCGGTGACCCAACTCACCCACTTGCCGCTGTGCGGCAGGACGTTGGTATTGAACACGGGATCGCAGTCTTTGTCGGCCGGGTCCACGAAGTCCAGGCCGGCCCAGGTTCCGGCCCTTACCTCGAAAACATAGCGCCCCACATCGCCGGTCTGCGCGCTCCATGCCCACATCGTCTGTTTGGCGCCGTGCTGATGCAGGCACCCGATGTAAGTCTTGATGCCCTCGCGGAAGGCCTGATCCTGCGCTGGCGTCACCTCCGCCAACCACATCCGCGATACCGCTGCGCTGTCCTCGGCGTGCACGGCGCCGGCCGCCGCCGCCACCGCCAGACCCGCCATGACCAGCCATCGACGCACTGCATTGTTCTTGTTCATGGTGCGACTCCCCACACACGCGGCGCGCCCGGACGCGGAATTGCGGCCGGATCAGCCGTCGCGAGCACGCACAGCTACTCCGGGGTTGTTCAGCCCGCAAAAGAATGTCGCTGATTTCGGGGTTGTGTCGCCAAAACGAAACAATGCGCGCCGCGCGGCGTGGGCCGTGGCGCAGGGGTATGAGGGGCACGGCGCACCGCCGTCGCCTGTGCTGGCAAGCACGACCAGCACGCGCGTCGAGCACCGCGTCGCGACAAGGATGCGGATCATCCATTTATATGCGATCGAGTCGACTGCTGTGCGGAGTCTTCTGACATCGGGAGGGAGATGTCAGCGGCCACTGGCGCCGCATTCTCCGGAGTGGCACAGTGCGACCCCAAGCGGTCACACAGCGATACTGCTAGAGATCAGATTGAGGAGCGCTTTCATGAAACGTGTTTTCCATCTGCTTTGATTGGGCCTTTTGCTTCCCGCTGGTGCTCAGGCGTTCCCAACTGGCGCTCGCGCGTCGAATCGCGAACTCATTTTTGAGATGTATCCACAAACTGCGTCGGCGCTTCCCTTGCAGCGCACGCGCGGCTACTTTGCGATGGGCCGTGACTTAGTGTTCGGCATTGACGGAAATCCCCGAAGCTACGCATCGGCCCTTGTCTACTTGCGCAGGGCTGCGGCTCGACACTACGCACCAGCACAGACGCTTCTGGGGCTGATGTATGCGAATGGATATGGTGTGCTAAAAAGCGATGCCATGGCGCGCCAGTGGTATCAGCTTGCAGCCCAGCAAGGCTACGCGCGAGCGCAAATAAATCTTGGCAATGCGTACTCCAAAGGACATGGAGTGTCGCGCGACGTCAAAAGAGCATATGCATGCTATGCCAGCGCTAAGAGCCATTCGCAGGTAGGATCTGTTTCTTTTCGAGATTCAGAAAGCGCAATGGCAACCCTAAGGGAGCATATGATGGCTGCCCAAATCTCGGCTGTGCAGCAACTGCATGGGCAGTATCAATTGCGATGCCTCAGTGGCAAGCTTAAAACTGGGTAAGAGTGACATGCTGCGTCAACTTCTAGGCAGCAATTGGCACAGGCCGACCCATAGCGGACGTCGCAACAAACTAAAGGATGAGCGAGATGCACCCGGAAACTGACGCGAAACTGGTGAATTCCTTGAATAAGGAAATCGTGAAACCTGCGTTCTCATTCGAATCGGTTACGTTTTCCAACGACGATGTTCTCACATTCGAAGAGGACGAAATCGTCGTATTCGTTGGCCCCAACAATGCGGGGAAGAGCGCCGCTCTGCGAGAGATGCAGCAATTCGTTTCCCGGAAAGTCGTTCAGAACGTCATTAAGGATGCAACTTTGCGCCGCTCGGGTACTCAGGCAGAACTGCTAGAATACCTTGAGAAGTACGCTCTAAAGACCGGATTGACGGGCGATTATCGTTACGCTGGTATCGGATACAACATTCACCAATCCCATATCCAGTACTTTGATCAACCTA
Source organism: Metallibacterium sp. (assembly GCF_054637675.1). Lineage (NCBI taxonomy): Bacteria > Pseudomonadati > Pseudomonadota > Gammaproteobacteria > Lysobacterales > Rhodanobacteraceae > Metallibacterium > Metallibacterium sp. Next base: position 102 of record NZ_JBTSRB010000080.1, on the reverse strand, counting down.
TTGACCATCAACCAGTCGCTAGCTTCTTTTGCACAAGGCTCGCCACGGAAACTAGAATCGTAGCTTCCAATCCTGCCGGTTCTATTGAGCTCTACAAAGAGG
>NZ_JBTSRB010000079.1:0-8105 GCF_054637675.1 Metallibacterium sp. | reverse complement strand
CGCGTCCTCGTGCATCGCCTTCTTGAAGTTGCGCACCGCCGCGCCAATGTCGGATCCGGCGTTGCGCAGCTTGGTCGTGCCAAAAATCAGCAGCACGATCACCAGCACGATCAACCAATGCCAAATGTCATCAAAACCCATGTCTCAACTCCTGCGCGCCGGTGCGCGCCGATGGCGCCGATGCGGCCGGCGCTTGCCTCACTGAGTGTACTCTTCGAGCTTGTTGCGAAAGGTCACGATCGCCGGCGGCACCTGCTTGACCTGACCCTCGAAGACACGCCGCGCGGTCACGTTGGTGCCATACACGCGCTGGTCGGCGGCGTTGTCGATGCCGATGCGCGCGCCATCCAGCGCCACGCCGGCGAACAAGCCACGCGAGCGTGAATAGGAATAGATGGCCGCGTCAAAATGACCATTCGTGCTGGCGTTGGCATAACGCCCCACCGGTCCAGCCGCCGCCGATGCATCCGCGCCGATGGTGAACTCGCCGTGGATCAGGCGCTTGACGCCGTCCTCATTGGTGAATACCAAGATCACGTCGGTCGATGACACGCCCGCCTGAAAGCCCACGCTGGCGCCAGTGAGGCGGATGTAGGCCGGATCGGACCAGGTGCCGTCAGGCTTTTTGATTGACACCAGACCTTCGCCAAAGCGCCCGCCGAAAATCAGCCCGGCCTTGATCACGTCCGGAATCACCGCGATCGCGTGCGCGACCTGCATCAGGCTATGCGGTATGGCGCGATCGGGCGCCATCTGGATTTCCGCCAGCACGCGCGTGGCGCTCTGGGCGCGCTCGGTGTCGCGATTCACGCCATCCTGGGCTCCGGCCACGAAGGGCAGCAGCAGCGCGGACAACACCAACAGCATTCGCAAAGGTCGCAACAACATGGGGTACTCCTTGATCGGTTCCAGAACTTGATGCGTGCATCGGGCGCGACGACAAACCGCACCGGCAAGACGCGCTTCTATAGGCCCGCGCGCGCAACCGCGCGTGAACGCGGTGCGCGCACGCGCCTGTGGCAGACTCGCCGCGCCATCACTGCCCGCTGCGTCATGCCTGCATCCTCGCACTACACCGGCCTCGCCGGCTACGCCCACGACACGCCACCGCGCGCCGCCGTGCTGCTGGTCAACCTCGGCACGCCGCAAGCGCCCACGCCCAAGGCCGTGCGCACCTATCTGGCCGAGTTCCTGTCCGACCCGCGCGTGATCGAGTATCCGCGCTGGTTGTGGCAATTGGTGCTGCATGGCGCGATTCTGCGCGTGCGGCCCAAACGCTCGGCGCACGCCTACGCCAGCATCTGGACCGATGCCGGCTCGCCGCTGCGCACGCACAGCGAAGCGCTGGCCGCGGCCTTGCAGCGCAGTCTGACCGATCAATGCGCCGGCCCCATCACCGTGGACCTGGCGATGCGCTACGGCCGCCCCGCGGTGCGGGAGCGCATCACCGCCCTGCAAGCCGCGGGCGTGCGCCGCATGCTGCTGCTGCCGCTGTATCCGCAGTATTCGGCCACCTCCAGCGGCAGCGTGCTGGATGCCGTGGCCGACGCCATCAAGCGCTTGCGCTGGCCACCGGAGCTGCGCGTGATCAATGATTATCACAGCGATACCGGACATCTCGATGCGCTGGCCGACAGCGTGCGCCGGTACTGGGCGCTGCATGGCCGCGGGCAGAAGCTGCTGCTGAGTTTTCACGGCATTCCGCGACGCTGCGTGCTCGCCGGCGATCCGTATTACTGCCAGTGTCAGGCCACGGCACGGCTGCTGCGCGAGCGTTTGGGTCTCGGCGCGGACGAGGTGCTGCTCACGTTCCAATCGCGTGTCGGCCGCGAGCGCTGGCTGGAGCCGGCCACCGACGCCACGCTGCGCGCGCTGCCGCGGCAGGGCATCAAGCGCATCGATGTGCTGTGTCCCGGCTTCGCCGTCGATTGTCTGGAAACGCTGGAAGAAATCGCGCTGCGTGGCAAGGCGGACTTTCTCAGCGCCGGCGGCGATGCCTTGCACTACATCCCCGCGCTCAACAGCAGCGATGCGCAGGTACGCGCGCTCAGCGCGCTGGCGCTCAGGCACATGGGCGGCTGGCCGGAACTCGCGCCCGATTTCAATGCCGCCACGCACGCCGCCACGCAGGCTAGTGCGCGCGAACGCGCCGCGCATGACCGCAACCGCTGAACCACTGCGCATCACCCTGCCCGGCTTCGGCCTTGATCTGGCCGCGCTGGCATGGGGCGATGCGCACGCGCCACCGCTGCTGGCGCTGCATGGCTGGCTGGACAACGCCGCCAGCTTCGCCGCGCTGGCGCCGCTGCTGGCCGCACGGTACCGCATCATCGCGCTGGATCTGCCGGGCCACGGCCACAGCGCGCACGTGCCGCCCGCGGCACGCTACGACCTCGCCCTGTACGTGGCCAGCGTGCGTGAAGCCGCCGCCGCGCTGCGGTTGATGCGCTTCACGCTGCTCGGCCATTCGCTGGGCGGCGCCGTGGCCAGCCTTTATGCCGCGGCGTTTCCCGCGCAGATCACGCGACTCGCCTTGATCGAAGCGCTGGGGCCGCTGGCCGACGATGGCAACACCACGCTGCAACGCTGGCGCTCGGCGCTGACGGCACCGACGGACAAATCCGCGCGCGTTTTCCACAATGTCGAACAGGCGCTGGCCGCGCGTTGCCGCAGCACCGGACAGCAGCCCGATGCGATCCGCGCCATCGTCGCGCGCGGCCTGCGCCAGCAAGAGGGCGGCTGGGTGTGGCGCAGCGATGCGCGCCTGACCGCGACCACGCCAGTACGCATGGCCGAGTCGCAAGTACACGCGCTGCTGGCCGGCATCGCGGCACCCACCTGGCTGCTGCTGGCCGAACCGGAAAGCCCCTGGCTGCCGCACGCGCTGCTGCGCGCCCGCGTCGCCTGCGTGCCGCGCATCACCATCGACACACTGGCTGGTGGCCACCATCTGCATGGCGAGCGACCCGCGCAGGTGGCCGCGCGGCTGCGCGCGTTCTTGCATCGCGGCGACTGATACGCGCTGAAGCGTTGCGTTGAGCTTGGCGCAAGAGCGGTTGTTCACTCATAACGAAAGACCGCGCAAGTGCTCACCCGGACCTTCGGTCCACCCTCTCCCGAGGGGAGAGAGCAGAAAGAACGTGTGCTCGCGTGGCAACAAATCGCCGTGCAATTACCGCGATCCGATGCTTTGCCGGATGAACACAGTGCCCGCATCCGCACGGATGCGGGCGCCTTGCGTCTGCCTCAGGTGCCGATACCCGGCGTGGGTGCCACGCCAATCGGCGCGCCAGCGGGAAGCGTGGGCGCGCCAGCCTTGTAGGCGGCGGCGTTCCACGCGGCGACGCCGTTGCCGAGCAGGGCGTTGAAGCCGGCCAGCTTCTGCGCGAGCTGGCCACCGTACTCGGTCATCAGGCTCTGCATGGGCGGCGTGGGTGCCTGATTCTGCAGGCTGGCCAGCATTTGGTAGGTCATCTCCAGATTGGCATGCAGATCCTGCAGGTAGTGGATGTCGTCCTCGATCACCTGGTGCTGCAGCAGCGGGTTGTAGACGCTGTCGCGCAACGCCGTCACTTGTTTGTCCAGCGCCTTGGCCTGATCCAGCAATGCGCGCTGCGTGGCGTCCATGCTGCTGGATGAATTCTCGGCGGTGGTCGCGTAGCCCTGCAACGCGGTCTGCCACGCCGTGAGGCGGTTGAGCATCTGGTTGAGCGCATCGACCTGATTGCGCAGCGCCAACGCATTCACCAGCGTGGCGGCGTTGGCGCTGGCGTCGAACCGCTGGTTGGGGTCGTACTGCACCGCCACCGGCACGGACTTGCTCACGCCATCGGCGCTGATGGTCACGGTGTAGTTGCCGGGCAGGGCCATCGGGCCGCTGATGTTGGCGCTCTTGATGTGACGGTCGGCAAAGTCCAGACGCGTGTAGCCGTCCCAGGTCATGTCCCAGGCAAAGCGGTTGATGCCGGCCTTGGCCGGGCCCCAGCGCGTGGCGATGACTTGACCTTGCGCGTTGCTCACCACGATCTTGACCGGTGTCTGCTTGCCGGCCTTCTCCGCCGCGCTGGGCTTGAGTTCCCTGGGCAGCCAGTAATCGAGGATCACGCCGGTGGGCGGATTGGGCGTGGTGAACGCCGGCTCGGCGCCCTCGCCGCGCGCCCAGCGCTGCCACTCGATGCCGGTGCTGGGCGTGAACACATGCAGCTTGTCCTGCGCGATGGCCGGGCGCCACTGCGCGATCGGCGCCAGGTGATCGAACACCCACACGCCGTTGCCGTGCGTGCCCAATACCAGATCGCCCTGCGCGTAGTTGAGATCCCATACCGGCGTGGTCGGGAAATCGTGCGTGACCAGCTTGTTCCAGTGCGCGCCATCATCGTGCGAAATCCACACCCCGGTCATGGTGCCGGCGGCGAGGAATCCCTGCTGCCGCGGGTCTTCGCGCACCACCAGCGTCGAGGCGTTGTCGGGCAGGCCGCGGTCGATGCGCTGCCAGTGCGCGCCGTAGTCGGTGGTCTTGTACACGTAGGGCTTGTTGTCGGCGAGCATGTGCGCGTCGAACGACAGATACGCCGTGCCCAGCGTGAACGGCGAGGCGCCGATCTGGTACACGCGCGCCCACTTCGGCGCGCCGCCAGGGGTGACGTCATGCCAGATCTTGCCGCCGTCGCGCGTGACTTGCACCAGGCCATCGTCGGTGCCTACCCAGATCACGTTGGGATTCTGCGGCGCGATGGCGATGGACTGGATGGTGTCGTAGGTCTCGGCGCCGGAGATGTCCTTGTTCACCGGCCCGCCCGAATTGAGCTGCTTGCTCTTGTCGTTGCGCGTCAGATCAGGGCTGTCCACGGTCCAGTCAAGGCCACCGTCGGTGCTCTTGAACAACACGTTCGCGCCGAGGTACACGGTCTTGGCGTCGTTCGGATCCACCGCGATCGGCGCGGTCCAGTTGAAGCGGTACTTCTGGTCCCTGGTCTCCAGATCGTTCACCGCGCCGGGACCGTGCAGATACGGCATGGCGAAGCGCGACAGCTTGGTGCGGCGATTGAATTGCATGGTCGCGCCGTCTTCGGCGTTGCTGTAGATCACATCGGCGTCGCTCGGCGCGGGCACCGCGTATTCGCCGTCGCCACCGACCACGGTGTACCAGTCGTAGGCGCTGATCACGTTGTCGGCCAAGGTGTTGCTGGGTCCGCACCAGCCGCTGTTGTCCTGCAGGCCGACACACACGTCGAAGGGTTTGCGGTTGTCGGTGGCGATCGCATACACCTGCTCGATCGGCAGGTCATCGAGAAAACGCCAGGTCTTGCCGCCGTCCAGCGAGGCATAGGCGCCGCCATCGTTGCCTTCGAGGATGCGGTCCGGATCGGTCGGGTCGATCCACAGCGCGTGGTGGTCCACATGCACTGACTTGTCCAGCGGCTTGGCGGTCTTGCCGCCATTGTTCGAGACCATCAAATAGAACGAGTTGAAGTACACGCGCTGCGGGTCGTTGGGCGCGACCGCCAGCGTGCTGAAATAGAACGGGCGCACGTCCAGCGCATAGTTGTCGCTGACCTGGTGCCAGTGCTCGCCCAGATCGTTCGAAGAGAACAACAGACCCTCGCCGCGCTTGGCCTCGACCAGCGCATACACCAGGTCCGGCTGCGACGGCGCCACCGCCAGACCGATGCGCCCCAGCGGACCCTTGGGCAGGCCATCGTGCAGCTCGGTCCAGGTGGCGCCACCGTCGTTGCTGCGCCAGATGCCGCTGCCGGGACCGCCATCGTTCAAGGTCCACGGCGTGCGGTTGGCCTGCCAGGTGGCGGCGAACACCACCTTGGGATTGGACGGCGCCCAGGCCAGATCGACCGCGCCGGTGCCGTCATTGACGAACAGACTCTTGTGCCAGGTCTTGCCGCCATCGGTGGTCTCGAACACGCCGCGCGCGGCATTGGGCTTCCACGGATTGCCCAGCACCGCCACCAGCACGTGCTCGGGGTTCTGCGGGTCGATGAGGATGCGCCCGACCTGACCGTGCTCATCGAGCACGCGGTGGAAGCTCTGCCCGGCATCGGTGGACACGTACACGCCATCGCCACCAATCACGTCGCTGCGGATGTTGGCCTCGCCGGTGCCCACCCAGACGATGTTCGGGTTGGACGGCGCCAGCGCCACCGCGCCGATCGAGGAGGTGCCTTCCTTGCCGAAGATCGAGGTGAAGTGCAGCCCGCCATCGACGGTTTTCCACACCCCGCCGCTGGCCGCGCCCACATAAAACACGCGCGGATTGCCGGGGATGCCGGCGATGGCTGTCACGCGCCCGCCGGCCACCGCCGGGCCGAGATTGCGGAACGCCAGATTGGCGAACGGTTCCTTGGCCGGATTCAGTGCCGGCTTGGCCGCCGGTGCAGGCGCCGCCAGCAACGGCAGCGCGGGGGCGAGCGCCAAAACCAACGCAAGAGCAAGCGCGGACAGACGCGGGGTGCGGGGCATGGTGGTGACTCCGAGGTTCAGACGAAGCCACTCAGACCATTCAGTCGTGGTTTGGTTGCAGCGCGCACCCCCTGCCGGAAGTCATGGGTGGAGAGGCGAAAAGCGCGATTGTATGAAAACCGTAATTGCGCGCCTGCGCAGGCACTTGTTGAGGGCGGTTTGCGGTGCAAGGATTGCCGCAAGCTTGCTGCTTCGGGGCATTCCATGAACAGCAGATGGTTAGCTTTTTGGACAGTTGCCGTTTTTATCGGCTTGTATGCGATCACCGGTACTAGCCGCGCAAGCCCTGCTTTGGCAAGCAGCCAGGCCACTGCGTCGCTGCCGACGGTGCAGGTTGATCAGTACGGCCCGGCGATCTGGGGAATATCGAAAGGCAACCACGTGCTGTGGATTGTCGGCAGCGTTTCGCCCATCGAAAAGGACCTGAAGTGGAGCCACAAAAATGTGGCGGAATTGATGAAAACTGCGCGGGTATTCATTGCAGACGAACGGAGCATGGGTATAGAAAAAGCGCTGCCCATACTAAGATTAATACAGGTGGATTGGCTTGAGCACCACCAGTGGCGCGAAAACCCTCATGGCGCTGTGTTATCTAACATTCTGCCAAATTCCATTTATGCGCAATGGCTTCAACTGTGGGGAAAATATGGAAACGGTCACAATCCGCCCGATCGACTCACGCCCTACTATGCTCAGAGAATGCTTTACAAGCGTTTCCGCGATCACTATGGATTAAGGGAACGTTATGTCGATCATGCATTGATCCATATCGCCCGGCACGACGGGTTGCGAATCAAACACCCAGTACTTATTCAAGATGTCAGTCATTTTGAAAAGGCATTTTTACGAATACGCAAACAGCAGGACGGGGACCATTTTGCATGTTTTCGCGCCACGCTTGGACGCGTTGCCCATGACTACTCAAAGATCTATTATCGAGCCCAAGCTTGGGCCGTTGGCGATATTTCCCAGTTGGAGTACCTGAAGCCGACCAGCCGTCACAGTTGTTATTGGAATTCAACATACCGCGCCGCGTATACTAAAGAATATGATGGCCAAAACCTACGGTTTAAACATCGGCTTGTCGATTATTATGGAGGGATTATACAAAAATACCCCGTCGCAGTAACTGTTCTTCCAATCAATATTCTCTTGAGCGCAAAGGGTTTTATCTATCAGTTCAGAAAGCTGGGATATACCATTACTGATCCGCAAGGGAAGGGATCCCCCCCCCCCACCGAATAGAGAACGGAGGCAATTAAACGCCTTTTGACGTGAATCTCATGCCGCCGCGCGACTTGAGCGAATTATTTAATTGCCTCTGACCGGGGAAGAACTAGTGCGTACCTGTTGACCCGGGCGGCGAAATGGCGTCCCCTTATTGCTACTTATTGCGAGGGGTGGATTTCAAGCTACCCGGCTTTGTTGTTTTCCATGCTGGTACTGGGTATGGTGTTGCCCGTGTTTTCCATCCCGGGTTTATATGCTATTACGCATGATTACCCGACCCATCACAGGAGCCGGGGTCAGGCCGGGGGCAGATCTTGTCATGCAACATCTGGCTGCGCATCAAACAGGGTCAAAGACTCATTGAAATGCTTGGCGCGCTGAATCGTATTATGGTTGCGGCC
>NZ_JBTSRB010000078.1:0-8208 GCF_054637675.1 Metallibacterium sp. | reverse complement strand
GTGGCGTTTCCGGCGATCAGTTGCGGCGTCTATGGCTACCCCTATGCGCAAGCCGCTCATGTGGCGCTGGTCGCGCTGCGCGCGTGCGTCAGTGATGTGGTGACACGCGTGCTGCTGTGTTCCCGCACGCACGAGGGCGCCTCGCACTATCGCGCCGCGGCCGCCGCGCTGGACGTGGCGCTGGTCGAGGACTGAGCCTCGCGCAACACCTACAATCCGCCGATGCAGATCGGCCCCTACCGCATCAACCCGCCGCTGATCCTCGCGCCCATGGCCGGGGTCACCGACAAACCGTTTCGCCTGTTGTGCAAGCGCATGGGTGCGGGGCTGGTCGTGTCCGAGATGACGCATTCCGATCCGCGCCTGTGGGGCAGCGTCAAGTCACTGCATCGCATGGACCACGCCGGCGAGCCCGAGCCAGTGAGCGTGCAGATCGCCGGCAGCGATCCGCGCGTGCTCGCCGAGGCCGCGCGCCACAACGTGGATCATGGCGCGCAGATCATCGACATCAACATGGGCTGCCCGGCCAAGAAGGTGTGCAATGTGTGGGCCGGCTCGGCGCTGCTGCAGGACGAGGCGCTGGTGGCGCGCATTCTGACCGCGGTGGTCGCGGCTGTGGCGGTGCCGGTGACGCTGAAAATCCGCACCGGATGGAACCGCGAAAACATCAACGCCGTGCGCATCGCGCGCATCGCCGAGGACGCCGGCATCGCCGCGCTGGCGGTGCACGGGCGCACGCGCGCCGATAAGTACGAGGGCGCGGCTGAGTACGCCACCATGGCCGCGGTCAAGGCCAGCGTGCGCATTCCGCTGATCGCCAACGGCGACATCAGCACACCGGCCGCAGCGCGCGCGGTGCTGGCCGCCACTGGCGCCAATGCGCTGATGATCGGCCGCGGCGCGCAGGGTCGACCGTGGATATTCCGCCAGATCGCGCGCTTTCTCGACGACGGCACGCTGCCGCCCGAGCCTGCGCCGGATGCGATCAGCGCGATTCTGTGTGATCACCTGGAAGCCCTGTACGTGTTTTACGGCGAGGAAGCCGGCGTGCGCATCGCGCGCAAGCATCTGGGCTGGTACGCCAGGGATCGGCCCGAGAACGCCGCGTTTCGCCATGTCGTCAACGCCACCACCGATGCGGCCACGCAACTGCGCCTGACCCGCGCGTACTTCGCCGCGCTGGCTGATTTTGCCGCGCGCGCGGCATGAAAATGTTTGGACGTCTGGACGTCGATTCAACAATGGCGCGCAGCGCAACCCGATTCATCCACTCGCCAATGGATGTGGCTACAATGCGCGCCAGTTTTATCTCTCCATCCTGATCAAAGGATATTTTCATGAGCAGCTATCTCTTCACCTCCGAGTCGGTCTCCGAAGGCCACCCGGACAAGCTTGCGGATCAGATTTCCGATGCCGTGCTGGACGCCATCCTGGCGCAGGACCGGCACGCGCGCGTGGCCTGCGAGACCATGGTCAAGACCGGCGTCGCCATCGTCGGCGGCGAGATCACCACCAATGCATGGGTGGACATCGAGGCGCTGGCGCGCAAGGTCATCAACGACATCGGCTACACCACCTCCAACATCGGCTTCGATGGCCACACCTGCGCCGTGCTCAATCTGATCGGCAAGCAGTCACCGGACATCGCCCAGGGCGTGGACCGCAAGAAGCCCGAGGAGCAGGGCGCTGGCGACCAGGGCCTGATGTTCGGTTTCGCCTGCCGCGAAACCAGCGAGCTGATGCCGGCGCCGATCCACTACGCGCATCGCCTGGTCGAACAGCAGGCCAGGGTGCGCAAGGCCGGCAAGCTGAAGTGGCTGCGCCCCGATGCCAAGAGTCAGGTCACGCTGCGCTATGACGACCAGAAGATCATCGGCCTCGATGCCGTGGTGCTGTCCACCCAGCACGACCCCGATATCAAGCACAAGGATCTGGTCGAGGCGGTGCGCGAGCACGTGTTCAAGCCGGTGCTGCCCAAGGCATGGCTTGAAGCACTGCCGGCCAGCAAGATCCACATCAACCCGACCGGCAAGTTCGTCATCGGCGGACCAGTGGGCGACTGCGGCCTGACCGGGCGCAAGATCATCGTCGACAGCTATGGCGGCTGGGCACGCCACGGCGGCGGCGCGTTCTCCGGCAAGGATCCGTCCAAGGTCGATCGCTCGGCGGCTTACGCGGCGCGTTACGTGGCCAAGAACATCGTCGCCGCGGGCCTCGCCGAGCGCTGCGAGATCCAGATCTCCTACGCCATCGGCGTGGCGCAGCCCACATCGATTTCGGTGACCACCTTCGGCACCGGCGTGATCGAGGACAGCGCGATCGAGAAACTCATCCGCGCGAATTTTGATCTGCGCCCCTGGGGTATCGTCAAGATGCTCGACCTGCTGCACCCGATGTATCAGGCCACCGCCAGCTACGGCCATTTCGGCCGCGCGCCGCAGCTACACACCTACCACTGGACGCAACGCGAGAGTGGCAAGGACGTGAGCAAGTCCACCCAGTTCACCGCCTTCAGTTGGGAAAAGACCGACCGCGCCGAGGCGCTGCGCGAAGCGGCCGGCATCGACCGCAAGCTGGCAGCGAAGCGCGGCAAACGCTGAGTCACGCCGCGCGGCGCCCCGATCGCGATCAAGCGCCGGATCGTCCGCGTGATAAGCGCGACCGTCCGGCGCCATTCCGCGCGCGCGCGTGGACGGCACGCACCCGCGTCACCACCTGCGCGACCATGCCGGTATCGCCGTAAGTCGTGGCCGCGATGAACAGCGCCGTGCGCCCCAGCCGTCCGCTCAGAACCTGTGAATAAATTCCCTGCCCCACCGCGAGGCTGACCTTGGGCGGCTCCGGCAAGGCGCGGGGTGCGGAAAATCGCGCGCGTAGCAGGGTCTACGCAAGCGATTTTCTGGATCCCCGCAACGCAGCCGGAAACGTCCGGGGTCAGTCGCGGCAGGCGCGGGGGTTTTTCACAGGTTCTCAGATCGCCGCGCAGATTGGAGTGATCGCACACCGCCGCCAGCGCCAGCGGGTGCAGCGCCCGCAACAGCAGCGCGCGGATGCCGCCCACCGGCATCGGCACGAAATCAGCATGCACGCGCCAGCACACCGACTCGGGATCGAACCAACCCGGTGCACCGGCGAGCAGGGTGAAATCCACGCGCCGCCCGCCCGCCGCGGTCAGGCGCCGGACCTGTCCCAGCAAGGCCGTTCGGGCTCAGCAGGCGCATCGCTCATCGCCGCATGCCAGCGCCGCACCATGCAGGGCACGTGACGGTCGCGCCCTCAAACCGATTCGTGATTCGCGGCGCGCGGCCGCCAGCGGCGCAGCAGCAACGCGTTGCTGACCACACTGACGGAGGACAACGCCATGGCCGCGCCGGCCAGCACCGGGCTGCGCAGGCCGAACGCCGCCAGCGGCATGCCCAGCGCGTTGTAGATGAAGGCCCAGAACAAGCCCTGCCTGATCTTGCGCCAGGTCGCGCGGCTGACTTCGATGGCGTCGGCGATCAGCACGGGATCGCCGCGCTTCAGGGTGATGCCCGCGGTCTGCATGGCGACATCGGTGCCGCTGCCCATGGCGATGCCGATATCGGCCACGGCCAGTGCCGGTGCATCGTTGACGCCATCGCCCACCATGCCCACACACCGCCCCTCGGCTTGCAGCCGGCGCACCGCATCGGCCTTGGCCGCCGGCAGCATTTCCGCCTCGACCCGCTCGATGCCCAGCGCTGCGGCCACTTGCGCCGCCGTGCGCGCGTTGTCGCCGGTCAGCAGCACGATGCGCAGGCCATCCGCGCGCAACCGGCGCACGGCTTCCACGGCGCCCTCGCGCAGTGGATCGGCCACGGCGATGGCGCCGAGCAGGCGCGCCTGCGGTTGTGTCTGCGCGATCCACATGCGTGCGCCCCCGCGTCTCGAGCGCGCTGACGGCGTCCCCCAGCGCGGCGCGATCGATGCCATGACGCTGCAAGCAGCAATCGATTGCCGATGATGATCGCGCGCCCGCCGACGCGCGCGCTGAGCCCGCTGCCGGGGTGACTCTCGAAATGCTCCAGCGCGGGCCGCGCGATGCCCGCGGCGCGCTCCAGCACCGCGCGCGCCAGCGGATGTTCGCTGCCGCTCTGCGCGGCGGCGGCCAGCGCCAGCAGGGCCTGCGCGTCGCCATCGCAGGCCAGCACGTCGGTCACCGCCGGGGGCCCGCGCGTCAGCGTGCCGGTCTTGTCCAGCACTAGCGTATCGATGCGATGCGCCTGCTCCAGCGCCGCGGCATCGCGAATCAGAATGCCGACGCGCGCGGCCGCGCCGGTGCCGACCATCATCGCGGTGGGCGTGGCCAGGCCCAGCGCGCACGGGCAGGCAAGGACCCTCACCGAGACTGCCGCGATGATGCCGGCCGCGGCATCGCCAGCGAGCAGCCGCCAGCCCAGAAACGCGCACGCGGCCACGCCGAGGGTGACCGGCACGAACACCGCCGCGACACGATCGACCGCGCGCTGCACCGGCGCCTTGCCTGCCTGCGCGTGCTCGACTAGCGCGATGATGCGCGCCAGCGTGGATTCCGCGCCGACCGCCGTGGTCTCGATGTGCAGCAAGCCGCCACCGTTGAGCGCGCCGCCGGTCACGCGCTCACCGACGCTTCTCGCCACTGGCATGCTCTCGCCGCTGATCAGGCTTTCGTCGACATCGCCGTGGCCGCGACGCACGATGCCGTCCACCGGCAGCTTTTCACCCGGACGCACCACCACCACATCGCCCAGCGCCACCGCCGCGATCGGCAGCTCGATTTCCGCGTCGCCGCGCGGCACGCGCGCGTGCTGCGGACGCAACGTCATCAGCGCGCGCAACGCCGCCGTGGTCGAGCGTTTGGCGCCTCCAGCCACTTGCCGACCAGCACCAGGGTGATGACCAGCGCGGATGCTTCGAAGTAGCCATGCGCGCCCGGCGCAACCAGCAGCAGATAGACGTTGTAGAAGTACGTCGTCGAGGTGCCCAGCGCGACCAGGAGATCCATGTTGCCGGTGCGTGCGCGCAGAGCGCACCAAGCGCCAGATAAAAACGCGCGCCGAACCCGAACTGCACCGGCGTGGCCAGCAGCAACTGGCGTCGCGCGCGGCGCGCCTCGGCCTGCGCCAGCGCACGTTCGCGCTCGACGTCGCCCGTCAGCGACTCGGCGCCGTAGCCGGCGCGATCCACCACCGCAACCAGTGATGCGATCTGCAGCGCGCCGGCGAAACCCTCGACGCTGGCGCGCTCGGTGGCCAGATTCACGCTGGCGCGCAGTACCCCGGGCACGCCGCGCAGCGCATTCTCGACGCGCCCGGCGCAGCTCGCGCAAGTCATGCCGACGATGGCCAGCTCCAGCGTTTCGTGCGGCACCTCGTAGCCGGCATCGCGCACTGCTTCGACCATGGCCGTGACACCGACGCGCGCCGGATCGAAACTCACCTCGGCGCGATTGCTGGCCAGGTTGACGCTGGCGGTGACCCCCGGCAACGCGCTCAGCGCGCGCTCGACGCGCCCGACGCAGGTCGCGCAGCTCATGCCGGAGACGGGCAACTGCACGCGCGCGGCGGTTGCCGACGGGCTGCTGCGCCGAGCAGGCGCGGCGTGCATGTCGGCAGCGTCATTCAAGGCCGTTCGGCGCGGTAGCCGGCGCCCTCCAGAGCCTGCGCCAGCGCATCGAACGCGGCGGTGCCGCGCACCCGCGCTTCGCCGCGCGCCAGATCGACCTCGGCGTCCGCCACGCCCGCGACCTGGGACAGCAAACGCGTGACGTTGCGCGCGCACCCCGCGCAGGTCATGCCGCTGATCTTGAGCGTCTATCGCTACTCGTGTGCTTGCATGGATTTTTCTCCGCGTTGTTCGATTGGCTTGCACGCAGGCTAAGCCTGGATTGAACTTGAGAGTCAATAGACACGACATGCAGGGCCTGCAATCACCCGCGCTTGCAGCAGTGGGGCATCCGGGCGCCGCGTGAAATCCTGGCGGAGTACGACACGAGCGGAGCCGGCATACTTCGCCTTTGTCCGGTTCGAGCGACCTCGCGATGCGCGCACGCCTTCGACTCTGGCTGCAGATTCCACTGGCCTTTCTATTGATCGCCAGCAATACGCTTTCGCACACCGTGGCGCTGTTGGTCGTGGCACTGCTCAAGGCGCTGCTGCCGTTGTCGGCTTGGCGCCGTGTCTGCTCCGCGCTGCTGGCGCACATCGTCGAAAGCTGGATCGCCGTGAACAGCGCGCTGATCGGGCTGATGACGCCCATGCGCTTCCACGTCGAGGGCATCGATGGGCTGAATCGATCCGGCAGCTACCTGATGCTCAGCAATCACCAGAGCTGGGTCGATATCCCGGTGCTGCAGAAGGTCTTCAATCGGCACATTCCGTTCATGCGCTTCTTTCTCAAAAAACAATTGATCTGGGTGCCGGTGCTGGGGCTGGCCTGGTGGGCGCTGGATTTCCCGTTCATGCAGCGCCTGGATCGCGCCACGCTGAAGAAGCACCCCGAGCGCCGCGGCAGCGATGTCGTGGCGACGCGTCGCGCATGCGCCAAATACCGCGGCGTGCCGGTGACGGTGATGAACTTCGTCGAGGGCACGCGCTACACACCCGAGAAACACGCGGCACGCGCGTCGCCGTTCGCGCACCTGCTGCGGCCCAAGGCCGGTGGCGTGGCGTTCGTGCTGGATGCGATGGGCGACGCCCTGCAGGTGATCCTCGATGTCACCGTGGTCTATCCCGGCGGCCGACCGACGCTGATGGACCTGATGGCCGGGCGTATCCGCGAGGTGCGCGTGTATGTACGTCAGCGCCGGATCCCAGCCGATTTGCAGCGCGGCGACTACGAAAACGACACCGCGTTCCGTGCGCGTTTTCAGCAGTGGGTCAATATGCTGTGGCTGGAAAAGGATGCGCTGATCGTACGCATGCTCGCCGACACCACGGCATAAGGCTGCGGCACGGTAGGCGTCAGAACGGAATATCGTCGTCCTCGAAGCCGGCCTCGCCGGCTGGCGGCGCGCCGGCCGCGGCCGGTGCGCTGCGCCCCGCGGGTGCGCCGCCGCGCCGCTGGCCACCTTCGCCGCCCGCCTCGGCGCCGCCGGAGCGCATGCCGCCCTCGCCACCACCCTGACCACCGAGCATCTGCATCTCGTTGGCGATGATGTCGGTGCTGTAGCGCTCGTTGCCGTCGCGATCGGTGTATTTGTCGGTGCGCAGCGAGCCTTCGATGTAGACCTGACGGCCCTTGCGCAGGTATTCGGCGGCGATGTCGCCAAGACGCCCGAACAGCTTGACGCGGTGCCACTCGGTGCGCTCCTGCTGCTCGCCGGTCTGCTTGTCCTTCCAGCTTTCGCTGGTGGCAATGCGCAGGCTGGTGACCGAAGTACCGCCCGCGGTCGCGCGCCGCTCGGGGTCCGCGCCCAGATTGCCAACCAGAATCACCTTGTTGACGCCACGTGCCATGAGCGTTCTCCGCTGTCGCAGGATGAAGTATCAGGAAACCTCTGAACAAGTCCCCTCGTGGACTTGCCAGAGGGCAAGCCAGCCATGGCTTGCGGAGGATCCGAACCTGTCCAGACCTTCCTCTGAGGTTTGAAACTTTAGCACGCAGATACGGCCGTGCTGGCGCCGCGCCCTGTCAGCCCGCGCCCCGTGCACCTGCCGGTGCCGGCTGGCCGAGGCGCGCACCGGCCGGCAGCAACATGAGGAACCACAGTAGCGCCACGATCGCCGCCGTTGCGAACACCCCGGCCACGCCGATCGTGCCCAGCAGCACGCCGCCGCTGGTGCCGCCAACGATCACGCCGAAAAACTGCGCCGCCGAATACGCACCCAGCGCCGCGCCGCGCCGCGCCGGCTGCGCCAGCCGCGAAACCAGGCTGGGCAGGCTTGCCTCCAGCATGCTGAAGGCCACGAAAAACAGCACCGCGCCGAGAATGCCCATGCCCAGCGAGCCACGCGCAAATGCCAGCACGGCCAACCCCAGCGCCAGCAGCAAGGCGCTGAATTGCAGCGCGCGTATACTGGCGCGCAGCCCACGCATGCGCGGCAAGGTCACGCCCATCACCAGCCCCGCGGCCAGCAGGGCCGGCACATACACCCGCCACTGCGCCCCCACCACCAGGTGCAGTCCATGTGCCAATTGCAGCGGCATGACCACGAAAAACAGCGTCAGCAGGCCATGCAGGACGAACGCCGAGACATCCAGAACCAG
>NZ_JBTSRB010000077.1:0-8641 GCF_054637675.1 Metallibacterium sp. | reverse complement strand
TAACGGGAGGAACGGCAAGTTTAACGGTAACAAGTATGGTTGTAAGAGAATATTAAGAAAATCAGGAGTTCGCTTATATGTTCGACTTTATTAATCTTATGCCCGAAGACTTTTTAAACAAGAGATATAACATCTCTTTTTTGAATAATGCAACTGATATGGGCAAAAAGATAAAGCAGATGATAGGCAAATATTCAAAATATCCGCAAATTATTAATGCGGCTAATTCTATAACAAGCGGGTGCTTTGATGAAATGTGTAAAATTGAAAAAATATATAAATGGGTTCAGTCTTCCGTTACTTTTCAAGATGACCCTAATACATACGAGCGGTTAATCGCTCCAGATTTAGCTTTAAACACGATTTTGCAATATGGGCAGATATATGAAGACTGCGACTCAATCACGGCATTAATGGGTAGCTTGCTTACGGCGTTAGGCATAACGGTATCGGTTGCGATGTCAAAAACGGATAGCACGCAAGAAGACTACTCTCATGTATATTTAAGGGCAAAAATAAACAGTAATGGCACTTGGTATTATTTACCTTTAGACGCAACATATAAAGAAAACAATATAGGATATGAATATCCGAGTTCGGATATTACGGAAATATAGGTGGGGCGGAAAATGGATAACAAAGAATTGCCGTTTAAGCCCGATGTGTTGCTTAAATCTATAAAAGATATACCCGCTTGGTTAATCGGCTCATTAATAGCGGGCAAAATCGTAATATATACACTTATTTTTAAATAGAGGTGCATTATGTCAGCAAATAACTTATTTACAATGAATAGCACGCCACCGGCAAGTTCAAGTTCGGTTCTCGGCTCTGTCGATAGCGGATTAAGTAGCTTGGCGACTACTCTTAACTCATTATCGGGTCTCACATTACCTCTCGAAAAAGATGTAGGCGGATTCTCGCAACTTTATACGCAGGTTAAACAGCTTAACCCGCAAGCGCAAACTGCTATACCGGTAAATGAAGCATTTTATCAAGCGCCAAATAATTCGCTTACGGGTAATTTTGCAAACGGTATCGGGGCGGCTTTTAATCAAATACCTAATTATATGTGGTGGGTAATAGGCGGCGTTGTTGTAGTAGGCACGGCTTATGTTTTAACACGGAAAAAATATAGAGGTTAAATATGTCAAATACGGCAGATTCTTTAAATCCGGTAGCGAATGTTATTAGTTCGTCAAATGCGAGTTCGAGTGCGGCAAATTCTACTTCGTCAAGTGCTAATACAGACACATTAAGCGGGAACTTAATATCAGATTTAGGGCTTGCAAGTTTAGGCACGGCATTTTTAGCACCTGCGATTATTCCGGTAATCGGATTGCCTCTTACGGCGGGTATGCTTATAGAAACGGCTTTAGGCTCGACAGGTGCGGGAATTGAAATATTATATCCGCAAGCGTATCAATCTATTTCGCAAGAACTGCCGACAATTCCGACAAGCACGGTTTTGTTAATTTTGCTCGGTATGACGAGTATGACGGTCGGGGTATATATGGAATATTATAATAAAAATAAAAAAGGCAAAAAACAAGGGGGGTTATTGTGATTCAACGATTCTCAAGTCCTAATGGTTCAGTCATTACAGTTAATAATGGCTATGTAACGCAAGATGCACAAGTGCCAGCTCCACAGGCGGGATTCATCGCTAACCCTATACAAAGTAGAAGTGGCGGGGCTGTAAATACACCAACAACGCAACTTAGCAATGTTCCAATTATGTTTCCGAAGAGAACGACATCGTTTCTGCCTGCACAAACCGCAGATAGTTCTTCCGGTAGTGGCGGTGAGGTATCACAACCAACGACAACATTTAGTCTTCCGACTTTTGAGCCTCCCGCAACTAATAATACAAGCCAAACAGCTTGGCAAGGAATGGCTTTTAACCCATTTATGTAATTTTATATAAGAGGTGTCAATATGTCTAATTCAAGTAACGGTTTTGATGTTTTTAATCCAAATTTGCCAATGGGGAATAATCCATTTTACGCATTTCAGCAGAATATACCCAACCAATATGGGATAGCCCCTTATGATGTATCGCAACAGTTAGGCTCTATGCAGGATATAAGCTCGATGTTTAATCCTGCGCCGGTCAGTTCAACGCCGACCCCTGCACCCGCTACCGTTAAAACAGCAAGCCCCGCAAAATCGGTATCTTTCGGCACATTAATGAATAATGTAATGAAAGAGATTGACAATATAACAATGCTCAAATGTGGCTGACAAGGCTAAATCGGCAGTTTGCCGAAAGGGTAAAAAATGATGCAACAGAACAACTTTAATTATGATTATTCTTGCTACGGCGGGGGGATTTCTTTTAAATCCGACTGCAATCAGACTATAATGCCATTTTCCTTTATCAGCAATACGGAATTTAAAGGAGATGTGATTATAGGCTCTTATTGCGGGATAGGATTACCGCCTATTCAACCAGATAACGAAACAGGTGTATTAAACGCTGACGGAATGGGTAAATATAAAGTAATTATCGGCAAAAGCGTGATTATAAAATCCTATTCTTTTATTGAGGCGGGATTAGTCAGGAATACTGTCATAGGCGATAATGTGATTATTGCGGCTCATGTGGGGATAGCTCACGATGTAATAATAGAAGACGGCGTTCAGATATTAAATGATACCGCTATCTTGGGCGATGCGGAAATAGGCGCATATACGATTATAGAATCGAGGTGTTCAATTATGGTAGGCGTAAAAATAGGTAAAAATTGCATAATTAAGGCGGGGTCGATAATCACGCACGATGTGCCTGACGATACGATTGTATTAACGACTTACGCCCATAAAAAAATATATAGAAATGTAAATATTAACAGGGGGTATAATGGGTAGCGGCGGCGGAATATTAAACCCCTTAAATGACATATCGAATGTTCTCGAAGGCACGAAGAATTTATTTATAAATCCGGGCAAACAAATACATAAATATATAGAACCTGCGGCAATAGAGGCATTACCGGCGGCTATTGCAGTCGCTGGAACTATTGCTTCAGGCGGTCTTTTAGCCCCCGCCGCTTTGCCGTTTCTTGTAGGCGGTGCTACTACCTACGGCGCACAATTAGCAACGGAAGGAGCTGGTAAAATGTTTAGCGGAACTACGCCCAGCATAGGTGATTTTGGGGCAGGATTGGCGGCGGGAGGTTTAACTTTCGGTGCACAAGCCGCACTCGGTGCATTATCAGCTCCGTCTTCTTTAGCTTCAACAGCGGCAAGTTCAGCTCCTAATTATCTCACTATGAGTGCATCGCAACTTGCGGCGCAAACAACAGGAACTGCGGCGGCGGGCAGTTCAAGTTTATTTGGAACGATAGGCAGTGATTTAGGCACTGGATTTTCTGCCATAACAGGCGCATTAGGCACGGCGGGGCACGTATTAGAGGTATCCGGTCTTGCTATGTCGGCTTATTCTATGATTAAAGGTAAAAATACATCGGGGCAATGCAACAGCGTGCAATCTTTGGCTTCGCAATTTCAAAGCAATGCTCAAAGTTTCGATAACACATATCAAGCTATCGTTGCGTCTAACGCTCAACAGTCTTTAACGACAATGCAGTCTTTATATTCGCAAGAAACATCTTTAGCTAATCAAATCAGCTCAAGCGGTTCATCTTGCGTAAGTTCAACTGTTATTACTCAATTACAACAAGCGTTAAGTTCTATGCAAACTAATATTCAGCAGGTTCAAACATATTTAGGTCAGGCAACGAGTTCAACGACTGCGACAGGCACGCCGGCGTCAAGTTCGGCTTGCGCAACGGCTCAACAAAATTTTACCAGTTTGACTTCGCAATTTACTAATACTTATTCTTCGGTTACTACGGCTACGGCTTCGGGTGCGTTATCTACTTTACAATCTTATTATTCCGAAGCGGTAAATAAAGGCAACCAAATAGTATCTGCTTGCGGTAATGATTCTACATTAACAAGCACGATACAAAGTTATTTAAACGCTATGGCAACGGATATTCAAAATTTGCAAAGTTCTATTAATAGTATTGCGTCAAGTTCTACTTTATCTTCGCCTATTTCTGACTTAACATCGGGAACAATATTTAATCCGACAAGCGCTTATGCGGGAACATTACCCGCAACATCGGCGGCGGGTGCGTCAAATACGATAGCGGCTAATTCGGCAACAAATACTTCGACTTGGCAATCAGTTGCTCTTATAGGTGGGGCGGTTGCGGCGGTCGGATTTATCACTTGGGAACTCACAAAAGGGGTGGCAAAATGAGTGCCAATAATTTCTTAACAAGTTCAAGTAGTGATTACGGTTTTCCTACATTAAGCGGTTTAGGCATAGGTTCAAGTTCAGCTGTGCCGAGTTCGTCAGATATTTCATCTTTATTAGACGGATTAGGTAGTATAACGGGTAATTCTTCGAATTATTCTGGTGCTAATGAGAATTTTCTTTACGATATAGGCTCATCTTCTGCCCCCTCTGCTACAAATGGTTATAACTTTGGGTCAGGTTCAGGGCTTAATAGCCTTATTAATAGCTCAAATAATTTTCTAAACAATACTACCAATTCGAGCATAGAACAAGGAATTACATCACCCTCTGATTTTTCGCTAAATCAACTATCGGGTGCGGCGAATACAAGCGGTTCTACGCCGAGTTTTTTAAGCTCGTTAGGGCAAGGTCTATCATCGGTAGAGGGCGGAATTAGTTCTTTAACATCGGGCGTGGCTAATTTATTTAATCCTCTAACAACTTTATTAAAAGGGCAAACGGTATATACAACTCCGACTACCGCAACAGGCGGATTTTCTACTTATAATCTACAAGGACAGCCGGTTAATCCGCAAACAGGCGTGGCAATTCCGGGTGCGCCAAGCGTTGCGACAGGGGCTACTACAAACTACTCCCCTTACATAGTTGACGGAGTAATTGTCATCATCGCAGGGATTCTTTTTATAGGCGGTTTAAGATTAATTGAAAATTTATAGCTTATTAAATAAGGAGATAGAATAATGCCTACAAAATTAAACAAATATTCAAAGACTTATATTAATCAAGGTGGAACAGGCGGAACTGCAATACAAAATGCGTTAGGAGGTTTTGGTGTTATCGGTCAGCCTAATTTTACAACTGCGGCATCGGCTTTATCTATAAATGGATTATATAATCCTGATGGTCTTATTTTTGATAATTCAGGTAATTTATATATAGGTGATGTTAATAACAATAGGATATTACAGTTTCAACCGCCATTTTTAAATGATATGCCTGCGAGTATGGTTATAGGACAACAGGATTTCACGAGTAATAGTAATACGCCTATTACAGATTCTTCTTTATATAATGCGGGTGGGGGAACATTTGATATATTTGGCAATGCATGGGTATCGGATGCAGGCAATAATAGAATATTAATGTATAAATATCCATTTACAACAGGAATGGTGGCAAATTTAGTTATTGGACAATCTAACTTTACGACAGGCACGGCAAATACCACAATAAATGGTTTATATCAACCTGTTGGTTCTGCTTTTGACCCATTTGGTAATTTATGGGTATGTGATTCAGATAATGATAGAATTTTAATGTTTGGGAGTTTTGACATTATTACATCAACAGATATTCCTGTAATCCATCTTAATGGTTATTTTTTTAATGGTATGCCTGCTTCATTAGTTATCGGTCAGCCTAATTTTACGACAAACATTGCAAATAATGGCGGATTATCGGCAAGTAGCTTATTTATTCCGGGTAATATTGTAATTAAGTTAATAAATGAGAATATTTGTATTTTTGTTACAGATATGGGTAATAATCGCATATTGCAATACACAATACCTTATACGAGAGATTATACTGTTTCAGGTATTCTATTAAACAGTATAGATTTTGCAATGCAAAATGGCGGAAGTGCTTATATGGATAATGCGAGTTATGGTAATTTGCCGAGTTCTTATATTTATCCGGCTATTGGAAGTTGGAATGCGGATGTAGTTTTAGGGCAATCATCTTTTACTACATCTGCTTCTGCGACAACACAGAATGGATTATATCTATATAATACCTTTATCTCAAGAGGTTTAGGAGGAATAAGTTTAGATAGTAGTAATAATTTATATATAGCCGATGCTTTTAATAGCCGTATTTTAATGTATTCATACAACAATGGTTTTGCGAATGGACAAAATGCTTCTCTTGTATTAGGTCAATCTTCATATGCTACAAATACGAGCGGGACAACTCAAAATAATCTTTATTATCCTAATTATGCGACATTAGATTCAAATGAAAATTTATGGGTAGTAGATTTATATAACAATAGGATATTAGTATATTTTCCGCCATTTTCTAATGGTATGAATGCAGGTTGGAGTTCATCAAGCAGTTTTGGAACAAACACAACAAGTTCTTTTGCATCTCAAAACACGGTATATTGGTGGAATGGCAATAGACAAAATATTTTTTACGGAAATTAATAAAAATATTAAAAATTTATAACAAATATTACATTTTTCACTTGACAAGTCAATATAAAAAGGCGTATAGATATTTCAATAGAATTGTCAAAATGACAAAATAGACAAAGAGGGCTTAAAATGGCTAAAAGAAAAAAGGCTAAAACGACTAAAAGCAGTTCAGGCGGCGGCAATGTGTTTTCTGATTCTATTATAGCTTTTTTAGGACTTGGAACGACTTTGATTATTAAAAATATAGTCAGCGAAACATATCCGCCCGCACAAGCTTCTTTTTATCCTTATGCGGTTGAAGCAGGAACAGGGCTTTTAATGGCTTTATTATCGAAGAAAATGACGGGTAAAGTTTCGGACGCTCTTATAATAGGTAATTTATCGGCATTAGGATTGACGGGTGTATCATCTTTGACGGCTAACAATTCAAACAGGGTTGTCAGCACGTTATTTCAAACTCAACCTCAATTTTTGGCATATTAAGGGCTTATATGAAAACATTTTTGATACTTTTAGGAATAGGTGTTGCCGGTTATTTCGGATATGAATATTTTATAGCTAAAAATCAAAATCCGTTCGGAACAGGCTTTGTGACTTCAACAGGCACTAACGGAATAATATACGGCTATAATCAGGCAACAGGTCAGGCATTACAATATAATCCGACTACTAATACGATAGGTGCGCAATAATGGCTAAATACAGGAAAACAGCTAAAAAAAGGTTCAGGAATAATCCAGCTAAAAAGCAAGACCATACTATTAGAAATATTTTACTTGGCGGTGGTGCAGTAATAGGCGGTTTATATTTAATAGGCTGGAAAGCGGGAACGCCACCAGCAACTTGTAATAATCCTATTTCTTGTGCTTGGAATACTATTGCTGGTGCGGCTGACACTATTTATAACGATATTAATGGGTTAGTAATAGGATTAGCGGGTTATGGCGGATATAAATTATTCAAAAATAACAATAACAGCGGGAATACTCCCCCGCCCCCGTCTGCACCTATAACTTTTAATATGCCGTTATCAAGCCCTGCGAGTTCGACTGCGAGTGCGACTGTGCCGTCTGAAATGTCTATGTTGAATTATTTAGATAATTATTCAAGCGTTATAGGTGCTAATTCAAGCACGGCTGTTTCATCGCAACCATCTTTATTTGGCACGATAGGTAATTTTTTAAATCAAGATGTATGGCAACCTATAAATACGGCAGACCAAAGTGCGTCTAATTGGATATGGAACGGTTTAGATAATTTTGGCAATGAAATACAGAATTTTTATGGCAATCAAGGAACAACGGCTGGCACTTTAGCAGGTGCAGGGACAACTCTTGCAAATCCTGCAACATTAACATTAGGGGGATTATAATATGGCTAAAAAGAAACCTGTAAATAAGAAAAAAGTTATAGAACACGGCAGAAAGTCAAATCAGCCGTCAAAGGTTATACCCGCAAACGCTAAAGGCAGGTATGACGCTAAAATAACGGCGGCGCAGGTTGGCGATATAAACCGTTCGGGGCGCACATCGGGTAAAAAATACCCCGCAAATGTATCACGCTTTTTACATACCAAGATTGATACTTTAAAAGCGCAGGGGGTATCTATCCCGCAGTCGATAGCTATTGCTTACGACCAAGCGAGGTTAAAATTCGGAACGAGGGTTATCCCCAGACCGAACCCTGACAATTTATATAAAGAATTAAAAGGCATTAAAAAAAGCGATATAGACCATGCATTAGATATTTATGAGGACTTTCACGATAGAGAGGCAGACAGCATAATTGAAATGGAAGTGCCGGATAATTCTCTTTTAGCGGGCAAGGTATTAACAAAGTTAGGCAGCGCAGACACGATAACATACGGCTCTGATAAATGGAATAAAAACAAGAAAATCAATTATTACATTCACGAGTTAGGTAAAAGTTGTGAATTATACACTAACGGAACAGAACTTTTAATCGCAGACCCCAAAGGAAAGCTAAAAGTTAAACCGGAAGGCATAACAGGCTAACCAGCAAGGAGGTAACTATATGGCAAAAGCTTACATCATTAACCCAACGCCGCTTTTAACTATTGCCAATCCTGATAGGAAAAGAGCAAAAAAAAATAAAACGGCTAAAAAAAGAACGTCTAACGGAGGTATTACAATGGCAAAGAAAAAAAGTG
>NZ_JBTSRB010000076.1:0-9415 GCF_054637675.1 Metallibacterium sp. | reverse complement strand
GCGCATTCGCGCGCTGGCGCAATGGGCCGCGCTGGATCTCAAGCCGGAACGCCCGCTGCTGCTCGATCGGCCAGTGGCGGCGGCGCGCGCGCGCGCCGCGGGACGCGGCCATCCCGATCGTATCGAGCGCGAGAACGATGACTTCTTCGAGCGTGTGCTCAGCGTGTACCGCGCGCGCGCCGCCGCCGAGCCGCGGCGCTTCAGTCTGCTTGATGCGAGCGCATCACCTGACGTCGTGCTCGCCGCGGCGCAAGCTGCCGTGCAGCCGCTGCTGGGCACGCGCGCATGAGCACCGCGCCGCCTGCCTGGCACGCCCCGCACTGGCAGCGTTTGCAGCAGGCGCTGGAACATGAGCGCATGCCGCACGCGCTGCTGCTGTTGGGTCAAGGTGGGTTGGGCAAGCGTGTGTTCGCGCGGCGGCTGGTGGCGCGTCTGCTGTGCCGCGCGCCGCAAGCTGGCGAGGCTTGCGGGCAGTGCCACGGCTGTCGCTTGCGGCTGGCCGAAACTCACCCAGATCTGTACCGCCTCGGCCTCGCGCCCAACCGCGAGGGCAAGCTGCGCAGCGAGATCGTGATCGACCAGGTGCGCGCGGTGTGCGAAAAACTCACCTTGTCCAGCCAGCTCGGCGGCTGGCGCGTCGCGCTGATCGATCCCGCCGATGCGCTCAATGCCGCCGCCTACAACGCGTTGCTGAAAACCCTCGAAGAGCCGCCTGCCGCCGCGCTGCTGATCCTGCTGGCCGATCATCCCGAGCGCCTGCCGGCCACGGTGCGCAGCCGTTGCCAGCGCGTGCAGTTTCAGGTGCCCGCGCGCGTCGAGGCCAGGTCTTGGCTCGATGCGCAGGGTTTGCGTGGCGACAGCGCGCTGGCGCTGGATGCCGCCGAGGGCAACCCCGGGCTGGCCGCGGTTTACCTGCGCGAGGGCGCGCTGCCGCGCCGCGAGGCGGTGCGCAGCGAGTTGGCGCAATTGCTGGCGCAGCGCGCCGACGCGTTGGCGTTGGCGCAGAGCTGGAGTCAGGACAATCCCGCACAGCGCTTGTTGTTTGCCGCGCAGTGGCTGGCGCGTGAGTTGCGCGCGTGCAGCACGGGCATGCGCGGGCCGCTGGCCGCCGCGCGCACGCCGCTGCAATTGACGCAATGGTTCGAGCAGGCCAACCGCGCGCGTGAGTTGTTGCGCGGGCCGCTGCGCAGTGACTTGGTGCTGCTCGACTTTCTCAGCCTGCGCAATGCCTGAAGGCGATCAAGCAGTATTCTCGCGTACACGCGCCGCTGCGCCGCAGCGGCAGCAGGTGCGCTCGGGCTTATGATGCGGAAGCATTGATGGCGACGACGATGAGCCCACTCGATCAACAACTCGCGCGGCTGCTGGCCGAGCCATCGGCAAGCGTGGTGGTCATCGCGCCACATCCCGATGACGAAACCCTCGCCAGCGGCGGCCTGTTGCAACGCGCGCAGGCCGCCGGCGCGGCGGTGGCGGTGGTGCTGCTGACCGATGGTGACAACAATCCGTGGCCGCAGCGCTGGCTGGAACGCCGTTTGCGCATCGGCGCTGACGCGCGCGCCGCATGGGGCCGCCGCCGTCGCGCGGAGGCGGTCGACGCGATCACGCGTCTCGGCCTGCCGGCCAGTTGCCTGCACGCCATGGGTTGGCGCGATCTTGGCCTCACTGCACGCATTGCCGATCAGTTGGCGGCAAGTCTCGCGGCGCTGCGCGGGGTGCTGCTGCCGTTGCGCCCGAGTCTGATCGTGGCGCCGGTGCTCGATGACCGACATCCCGATCACAGCGCCGCGCGCGTGCTCATCGAACTGGCCATGGCGCACTGGCCCACGCCGCGTCCGACGCTGTGGGGTTTTGCCGTGCACGGTGCCGTGCCGCATGCGCAGTCGTTCACGTTGAGCACGGATGAATGCGCGCGCAAGGGCCACGCGCTCGAGGCGCACGCCAGCCAGCTCGCGCTGGCCGGCGAGCGCTGGCGTCGGCGTGTTGCCCAGGGTGAATTTTATGTGCCCGCCACCGCGCCCGCAGGCGTGGACGCGCGCATGGAGTTGCCGTGGCTGCCGGCCACGCCACAGCTCAGCGCTTGCACGCTGCTGGTGGTCTGCGGCGAGCAGGCATGGCAATTACCCTGGCGCGAGAGTGCTGCCGCCGGACCCCTACGCTTGCATCTGCAGCCGCATCCGGTGCTGAGCTTTGCGCAGGCGCCGCGCGCTCCGGTATTCGTCAAGCTGTATAGCCGACACCCCAATCTGTGGATCTTCGATCACTGGGGCTGGCGCCACGGCGGGCAGGCGTCCGCCTTGACCTTGCCCAGTGATTCCGCCAGTCTGGCTTGATTCATCCCGGAATACTGTCGAGGTCATCATGGCCGCCCCCGCCCAGCCTGCCAACAGCGCGCGTCAGAGCATCCTGCCGGTCGCGATCAAGGACGAGGCCACGCTGTATCAGAGCTACATGCCCTTCCTCAAGGGTGGCGGCCTGTTCGTGCCCACCACCAAGCGTTACAACCTCGGCGATGATCTGTTCCTTCTGATCAACCTTCTGGAAGACAAGGAGCGCCTGCCAGTCACCGGCACCGTGGTGTGGATCACGCCGCAAGGCGCGCAGGGCAATCGCGTGGCCGGCATCGGCGTGCAGTTCTCCGAATCACCCGAGGGTGAGATCGCGCGTCAGCGCATCGAGGCGCTGCTGGGCGCCAGACTGGCTTCGGAAAAGCCCACCTACACGCTCTGAGTGGAACTGCCCGGCGCGCAGAAAAACGTGCGCGTAAAGCGGGCCTGTATACGTGCGCGTGTGGGTCGGGGTGACGGGATTCGTCCGCTACGCCCATGCATTGTGAATCACGTTGTTCAACCCGGCTGCCGACTTTTTGATCACTGCGATGCATGACACGCCCATGAGTCAAATACGGAAAACTGCCCGCGTCAGCATGGTGCTGGCGCTGACACTGTTCCTCTGTAGCTGCGGCGGCGGCGGTGCGGTGGCCCCCAGTCCGAGCCCGATGGTCGGCAATCCAGGCACGACCGCCTTGATGCTGGCTGCGTCGCCCGCGGCTTTGTCACTGCCCGCAGGGGCATCGACCACGTTCAATCTCGGCGTCAGCCCGGTGTCTTACAGCCCGGTAGCGGTGACGCTGGCCAATGCACCGGCGGGCGTGCAGGTGACCACCAACGCGGGTGCCGCGGTGGGCTCCGGGCAGCAGACCGAAACACTGAGCGTGGCCGCGTCCGTGGTGCCCAACACCTATGCAATGACGCTGATGGGGACCAGCGGCAGCGTCACGGGCACGACCAGCCTCACCCTGCAGGTCGAGCCCGCGCTACCGGCGTCTTTCGTGCAGCTCGAACAAAGAACCTTCGAGTATTTCTGGAACACCACCAATCCGGCCAATGGCCTGGCACCCGACCACTATCCGGGCTCGCCGTTCGCCAGCATCGCGGCCACGGGCTTCGCCTTGACGGCATATCCGATTGGCGTGCAGAACGGCTGGATCACGCGCGCGCAGGCCGAGCAGCGCGTGCTGACCACGCTGAAGTTTTTCTACAATGCGCCGCAGGGCAATGCCGCGAGCGGGGACACCGGCTACCAAGGCTTCTTCTATCACTTTCTGGACTTGAACACGGGTCTGCGCTACGGCACCACGACTGGGCTGTCCTCGATGGACAACGCGCTGCTGATGGCCGGCGTGCTGTTCGATGCCAGCTACTTCAATGACGGCAGCGCCACCGACAACCAGATCCAGGCTTTGGCCAACGCGCTGTATCAGCACGTGGACTGGACCTGGATGGCGCAATCGGACGCGCCCTTGATCAATCTCGACTGGACGCCGGAATCGGGATTCTCGCCGTACAACTGGCAGGGCTACAACGAGGCGATGATCCTGTACATCGAGGCGCTGGGCTCGCCCACGTATCCACTGCCGGCCAGCGCATGGACCGACTGGACGGCGACGTATCCGAACTTCTGGGGCAATTACTACGGCCGCGAGCAGCTCAGCTTCGGACCGCTGTTCGGCTCGCAATATTCGCAGGCATGGATTGATTTCCGCGGCATCCAGGATGCCTACATGAAGAGCAAGGGCATCGACTACTTCATCAACAGCCGCCGCGCCACCGAGTCGCAGCAGGCCTACGCCGAGGCCAACCCCGGTGGCTGGACCGGTTACGGCGCGGATTTGTGGGGGTTGACTGCCTGCGATGGCCCCGGCAATTTCAGTTTCACTAGCGGCAACGGCCAGACGCGGACGTTCAAGGGCTACGCCGCGCGCGGCGCCGGCATCCAGGACAGCTTCGACGATGGCACCATCGCGCCGACCGCGGCGTTGGGCTCGATCGTGTTCGCACCCAGCATCGTCATTCCCACGGTGCAGGCCATGCAGTCCAACTACGGCGCCTACATCCTCGGCCAGTACGGTTACTACGACGCCTTCAACCCCAGTTTCCAGTACAGCGGCGTCACGCCGTATTCGGGCGCGGTCGTGCCGGGTGTGGGCTGGGTGGATTCCGAATACCTCGGCATCGATCAGGGGCCGATCCTGTTGATGCTGGAGAACTATCGATCGGGTTTCGTCTGGAACGTCATGCGCCAGAACCCCGATATCCAGCTTGGATTGCAGCGCGCCGGCTTCACCGGCGGCTGGCTGGCGGGCACGCCGGCCGTGCAGTGACCCTGTTCGCGCGCCGCGCCCACGTCTCTTTTCGCGCGTCGCAATGTCAGCAAGCAAAAAGCAATCGGGTAGGGAGCCGGTAACCCGGCCCCCTCCCACACCACCGTACGTGCGGTTCCGCATACGGCGGTTCACGAGTGACACTGAAGATACCGGCTGGTGTCGAATATCGAGACCAACCGCAGCCGGTCGAAGAAGGCTTTCGGGAAGGCGTGATTCATGTGGCTGGCACCACTGTTCCACCACGGGCCTTGCCCGTTGTGGCCCGAGTGCCAAGCCCGTGCCTCCGGCAGCCCTTGCTTGCGCAGCATCGCGGAGCGCCGCTGACGCGTCTTCGCCTGCCGCCATAGCAGGCAGCGCAGCCGACGCCGCAACCATCCGTCGAGGTCCTTCCATACCGTCTGGCTTTCGCTGAGATGGAAGTAGCCGATCCACCCACGAAGCACCGGATTCAGTGTCTCGAGGGTATGGGTCAGGCTGCGCCCGCGCCCCTGACGTAACAACTCACGCACATGGCCAGTCAGACGTGTCGCGCTTTCCCGTGCGACCTTGAGCCTGATCCGACCACCCGCACAAGTCAGGGTGTAGCCCAGAAACGTGCGTTTCCAAGGCCGTGCGCACGCGCTCTTGCCATCGTTGACGCGCAACTTCAAGCGCTCCTCCAGGAACGTCCTCATGCGCGCCATCACCCGTTGCCCTGCCGCCTCGCTGCGAACGTAGATGTTGCAGTCGTCCGCGTAGCGGCAGAACGCGTGTCCGCGTTTCTCCAGTTCACGATCCCAGTCCGTCAGCAGGATGTTCGACAGCAACGGCGACAACGGGCCGCCTTGCGGCGTGCCCTGGTCCCGTACCGTTTCCACCCCATCACGCATCAGGCCCGCTTCCAGATAACGACGGATCAGCTTGAGCACCCGCTCGTCGTCGACGTGCCGGGCGACCCGCGACATCAGGATGTCGTGGTTCACCCGGTCGAAGAACCACTCGACAGACTACCCACCACCACCTCGCGGGATATCCCGAGCAAGTAACCATCGTCCGCAAGCGCCACGCTTTTGAGGGGCGGGCGCTGGACGTGTTGGGCTGGGCTCATCGGGGCGGCACGCTGCACCTGATGCTGGTCCTACCTGACGGTACGCGTTCGCTGATTCCAGCCGCCTGGACTGATCTGAAAGCCGAGAAAGAGCCGGTAAAACAAGCTCCGCCGCCATTGCTGGCCTCCTGCGCGCAGTTGCTCCAGGCCCGCGCGGTTGTGGATGCTTTGCGGCGTCGACTTCCGGCTGCGGATGCCCTGCAGCGGCCGACACCGCAGGAGCCGGGCCATGCAGCAGCTGAGCTTTCTCGAGGCGCCGATATACGAAGGCGCCGTGCCGGTGTGGAACACGCTCGACGAGGAGCAGCGAGCCAAAGCGATCGCGATGCTTGCCCAACTGATCGCCAAGACAATCGCTGAGCCGGAGCAAGATCATGAGTGAACACACCAAGATCACGACCGATCATCTTCGTCGTTGCGCCATCGTGTACGTGCGCCAGTCCAGCAGCACCCAAGTCGAGAACAACCGCGAGTCGACCGCGCGCCAATACCACCTGGCCGAGCGCGCCGTGGAGCTCGGATGGCCCCGCGAGCAGGTCAAGGTCCTGGACGAGGATCTGGGCATCTCTGGTTCCGGGCTCACCGACCGTGCCGGCTTCGCACACATGATCGCGGAGGTGGCGCTCGGTCAGATCGGCATCGTTCTGGGCCTGGAGGTCTCGCGCCTGGCGCGTAACAACGCCGACTGGTATCGGCTCCTGGACTTGTGCGGTGTAACCAATACGCTGATCGGCGATGCCGATGGCATTTACCACCCTGGACTGTTTAACGACCGGCTGCTGCTGGGCCTCAAAGGCACAATGTCGGAAGCCGAGCTGCACGTGCTGCGGGCGCGACTGCTCGGCGGCATTCGCAACAAGGCTGCGCGTGGCGAGCTGAGCCGCGGGTTGCCCGTCGGTCTGGTGCGGGGTGAAGCGGATGGTGAGGTGCTGCTCCATCCCGATGAGTCGGTCACCGCCGCGATCCGCGCCGTCTTCGAGCGCTTCGCCGAGATGGGCTCGGCACGGCGCGTATGGCTGTGGTTCTGCTCGCAGGGCTTGCGCTTCCCGTTGCACTCGAACACGCTTCAGGATATCCGCTGGGTCACCCCCACGTACACGAAGATCCATCAGGTCCTGACCAACCCCTTCTATGCCGGCGTCTACGTCTATGGCCGAACGCTGCAGCTGTCGTACATCGATGAGAGCGGGCGTGTGCGCAAACGATCCAAAAAGCGCCCGCGTACCGAATGGCCCGTCTTCATCCGCGATCACCACCTTGGCTTCATCGACTGGGCGACGTTCGAGACCAATCAAAAGCGCCTGGCGCAGAACACGCGTCCCAGGCCTCATCAAGGCGGAGGTGCCGTGAGGGAAGGCACTGCCTTGTTGCAAGGCATAGCCGCCTGCGGTGGCTGCGGGCGGCGCCTGAAGGTGCACTACACTGGCCGCTCCTCCACGCCCGGGTATCACTGCGCCGGCAAGACCATCGTCAACGGCCGCGGCGAGTACTGTCTGAACGTCGGCGGTTGTCAGATCGACGCGGCGGTCGCGGCCGTGTTCCTCGCGGCACTGGCACCCGCTGGTCTCGAGGCGTCGCTGAAGGCCGCCGAACAGCTCGAAGCCGATCACGAGACCACGGTGGAGCAGTTCCGGCGCGATGTCGAGCGTGCGCGCTATGGCGCGCAACGCGCCGAACGCCGCTATCGGGCCGTCGATCCCGACAACCGCCTGGTTGCGCGCGGCCTCGAAGCCGAGTGGGAGGGCGCCCTGCGTGAGCTGAAGGCCGCCGAGGCCGAACTGGCGCGTCGCGAACACACGCGGCCGCTCGTGCTGACCTCCGCGGAGCGCGCCTCGCTGTTCGCGCTCGGCAAAGATCTCAGCGCCGTCTGGCCCGCACCCACCACAACCGATCGGGACCGCAAGGAGTTGCTGCGCACTCTGCTTGAAGAGGTCGTCATGACCGTCGAGCGCGAGAAGTTCAACGCGCACCTCACGCTTCGCTGGCATGGCGGCCTGCTCAGCGAGCTCGACGTGCCGTTGCCGCGCTCGCGCCCGGCAACTGTCCGCACCGAGGAAGGTACCATCGCGCTGCTGCGCCGCCTGGCCGTGCACTATCCTGATACGGCCATCGCCGGCATCCTCAATCGTCAAGGACGCACCACCGCCACAGATCTGTCGTTTACCGCAAATCGCGTCAGCAGCCTGCGCACGCACTGGGAGATCCCGTGCTTTGAATCCACAGATCACACGCCCGATGGAGACTGCATGACCATCGAGCGCGCCGCGCAGACTCTTGGTCTGGCGCCCTCGACCTTGCATCGCTGGCTCAATGATGGCTTTATTGCCGGAGAACAAGTCACGCCGGGCGCGCCGTGGCGCATACGCATGACGGAGGAACTGCGTTCGCTCTTCGTTGAAAATGCGCCCAAAGGCTACGTGAAAATGTTCAAGGCCATGAACCTGCTGGGCGTCTCGCGGCAAACGATCTTGCAGCGTGTAAAGCGCGGCGAACTCAAAGCGGTTCATGTCAGCCGCGGACGCGCAAAAGGCATTAGGATACAAGTACCTGCCGCGCTTCCTGATCTCTTCGAAACGCAATCAACAGACCGGGTGTAGTGTGAAGCACGCTCCAAGAACTTCTCCAGATCGATGTCCACCACCCATGAGCGGCCGTCTTGCACATACTGCTTGGCAGCACGAACCGCTTGATGGGCGCTGCGCCCCGGCCGGAAGCCGTAGCTCGATGTGGAGAACGTCGGTTCGACGATCGGTTGCAGGACTTGTAGCAGCGCCTGCTGGATCAGCCGGTCCAGCACCGTCGGGATGCCCAGTGTCCGCACCCCGCCCGCAGGCTTGGGAATGTCCACCGCGCGCACCGCCGCCGGCAGGTAGTGACCGTCCAGCAAGGCTGCCCTGACGCGGGGCCAGTGCATCTTCAGCCAGTCCTTGAACGATCCCACCGTCAGGCCATCGACCCCCGGTGCGCCACCGTTGCGGACCACTTTCTGATACGCCGACCACACGTTGCTGCGTTCGATCACGGCTTCCATCCGCCGTGACACCTCCGCTTTCGTTTGCCCGGCCGCCGCCGTGACCGACTCGGCACCACACGGCCTACCCGCGGGATACTGTCCCGCCTCTTGGCCCTTGGCCCCGGCTTCCCGGGCTTCTGCTTCGTTGTCGGTCATCGAGGTTCAGCCGTCCTAATCGCGGTCTCTCATGTTCGGCCCTTCGTCGTCGCCGACTACTATGGCCTCGGCTGACTTCTCGCTCCGCCTCGCGGCGTCACCCTTTCAGGCATGAGGCGAGATCTCCCCGGGTATGACACACCTGCCTTCACGCTTATGCCTGTCGGATCTACGCCGTGTCGTTCCGTGCAAGTACTGGGCTTCGACCTTCATGGCTGCCTCACCCCAACACGTCGCCTCGTATCCGCTTCCTGTTCGTCAGGCCAGCGCTTTGCCTCGGGCTTCCTTCAGACGTCCGGTCGCCCGAAACGCCCTTGCCTCTGGCTAACTCTTCCCCTTGCCGGGTGAGTAGAGGACTTGCACCTCCAAGCAGGTGCGCCCTGCCGGGCGCACCATGAAAAACCCGGCTTGCGGCCGGGTTTGTAGTTCAATTGCTTGATTCTTTGGTCGGGGTGACAGGATTCGAACCTGCGACATCTACCTCCCGAAAGTA
>NZ_JBTSRB010000075.1:0-9593 GCF_054637675.1 Metallibacterium sp. | reverse complement strand
GGTTCAGCAGCTTGAGCGAGGGGCCGCCCGGCTTCTTCTCGCCGATCTCCCACTTCTGCACGGTGGAGGTGCTGGTGTTGAGCAGCGCGGCAAACACCGGCTGGCTTACCTGCAACTGCTCGCGCAGCGATTTGATCTTGCGCGGGCTGAGCGAGGGCACGGTGAGCCTGCACAGTGCGTCGAACTCGCTCATGCGACGCTTGTCGATAAACCCTTGCCCGTGCAAACCACGCGCGGTCTCGTGCACTTCGTCAAGGATGCGGCTTTGGCGTTTTTCGTCATTGCATATCTCCAGCAGTTCTCCAGCGGTCCAGGCCAGACTTGCGCAACCAGCGATTGAACGTAGCAAGACCCGGGTTTGAGTGCAGCGTGCACGGCGGCAGATCAAAGATTTCAGCGCATCGGCAGCGACGCCTCGCGCTGTGCAGCCATGATCGGCGCTGAACCGCAGCACGGACTCGCAGGAGCGCGCATAACTCGGCCCGTCGAGTCGTCTATCATGTCGCGCTTTCGACCCAACCGGATTGTCATGGCTGCTCTCGGCACCGCCACCGCTGATCTCAGCGCCAGCCTCAAGTCATGGCGGCTGTGGAGCCTGCTGGGCTGGATCGAGATCCGCCAGCGCTACGCGCGCTCCAAGCTGGGGCCGTTCTGGCTGACCATCAGCATGGGCGTGGTGATCGGCGCCATCGGGCTGGTGTTCGGCGCCCTTCTTGGCCAGAACATGGATACCTACTTGCCGATGCTGTCGATCGGCATGGTGGCGTGGACGCTGATGTCCACGATCATCACCGAAGGCTGCAACGCCTACATCAACAGCAGCAACTACATCCGCCAAGTGCACACGCCACGCTTGATCTATGTGCTGCAAGCGATGTGGCGCAACTTCATCATCTTTCTGCACAACTTCGTGATCGTGCTGCTCGTGCTGGGCATTTACGGCGTCAAGAGTTGGGAGACCGTGCCCCTGTTCCTGCTCGGCCTCATCGTGCTGCTGCTCAATGCCGTGTGGATGGCGATGGTGGTCGGCTTGTTCTCGGCGCGTTTCCGCGATCTGCCGCAGATCGTGATGGCATTCATGCAGATGATGTACTTCGTCACCCCGATCATGTTCGCGGCCAGCGCGCTGAAAAAACACGAGTGGATCGTGACCTTCAACCCGTTCGCCTACCTGATCGATCTGGTGCGCGAGCCGCTGCTGGGCAAGTGGCCGGCCTTGCTGACCTGGGAGGTCGCCTTGGGCATGACGGTTGTTGGCTGGCTGTTCGCGCTGGCGCTGACCGGGCGCTACCACAAGCGCATCCCCTACTGGCTGTGACCCGATGACGATGACCACGACCTCGATCACGCTGGAACACGTCGGGCTGGATCTGCCGATCTTCGATGTCTCCGGGCAATCGCTGAAAAAGCGCGTGCTGCGCGCGGGCCGCCGCAACCGCATCGCCGAGGACAACGCCGGCGTCGTCATCGTGCGCGCGCTGGACGACATCAGCTTCAGCGTCGAGGCCGGCGACCGCCTGGGCCTGATCGGCGCCAACGGCGCGGGCAAGTCGACGCTGCTGCGGGTGATGGCGGGCATATATCCGCCGACCGCGGGCAGCGTGCGCACGCAGGGCAAGACCGTGCCGCTGCTGGACATCAGCCTGGGCATGGACGAGCACTCCACCGGGCGGCAGAACATCCGCCTGCGCGGCCTGCTGCTGGGCATGGGCGACAATGAGATTCGCAGCAAGACCGAGGAAATCGCCGAGTTCACCGAATTGAACGATTACCTCGATCTGCCGCTGCGCACCTACTCCACCGGCATGCGCGTGCGCCTGGGTTTCGCCATCTCCACCGCGGTGGATGCCGAGATCCTGCTGCTGGACGAAGTGCTGGGCGTGGGCGACGCGCGCTTTCAGGAGAAAGCCAAGGCGCGCCTGGAAGGGCTGCATCGCCGCGCCGAGATCGTGGTGATCGCACTGCACTCCAACGAGGCGATCCGGCAAGCCTGCAACAAGGCCATATGGCTGGATCGCGGCAAGCTGATGGCGATGGGCAGCACCGCGGAAGTCACCGCGGCTTATGAGGCGCACGTGGCGCGCGGCTGACCAACTTGTCCGCTGAGCAACGCGCAGGATTTCGGTGTCGAACAAGCCCACCGCGCCCGGATACGCGCTGTCCGACCATGCACTGGATGACCAGCTTCGCTGTTGTGAAGCACTTCCCGCCTGCGCGGGGATGACGAGAACAGTCGCGGGGGTGGACTCCCCGCAACGACTGCAGCTCAGCGCGAATCAGATGCCTGGTTTGAAGGCTTTGCTTACCCTCACGCATGACTTTCACCGCGCGCCGGGCCGCGTCGGCATTCTTTTCAGCAAGGAAACGGTACAGGCGCCGCACATCGCGCAGCGCAGGCAACGCCCAGATCAGGCGTGGCATTCAGGCGGCTCGACATCCGTGCCGGATTCCAAGGCAGCCAGCAACGCACCCACTTCTTTGGCGGTCGCGTGCATGCCGGTGGCTTGATACTCATCCCAGGCATTGAGTCAAGCTTGCCGGAACGCCTCGCGCTTTTCTTCACGCTCGACGTACTGACTGATGGCCTCACGCATGAGCCAGTGCGGCGTGCGCTGGCGCGCGATAGCCAGGCGCTTCACACGCTCCTTGATGTCAATATCGATCTTGATCGCCACAGGACGAATGGCATGCTCGGTCATATGGCCAGCAGGGGCTAGGTATTAAAGGGAATGGCACTTACTTAAGCTCGTCATCCCCGCGAAAGCGGGGATCCAGCGCCTCTGGCAGCCTGAAGTCACTGGATTCCCGCTTTCGCGGGAATGACGGAAATTGGAGCTTTGCGCTTAAGTAAGTGCCATTCGTATTAAAGGTACCTTGCCATGCCGGGCGCGCATCAACAAACCGGTGCCCGCGCATGCTGCGGATAGCGCCTCGAATTCCGTACCACGCAAAAGCTCTCGGCGTCGGTCAGGCCGCCACGCTTGTCCTGCGTCGATGCTTCGGGCGGTGTCCGCAGACGCCGTGGAGCATCAACCCGTTACCCAGTTCACCAGACTCAAAGACGCCTTGATGCGCCGGAAATGGCGCTGATTGTTCGTTACCAGCGTCGCGCCAGCCGCCAGTGCGTGCGCCGCAATCATCATGTCCAACTCGCCAATCGGTTGCCCGCTGCCCACCAACTGATGACGAATCTCCGCATACCACTCGGCGGCGTCCGCATCCCATGACAGAACCCGGACGAGCTTGAAAAACCGCGCGACCACTCGGTGCAAGCGATGCTCTGACGGCAGTCGTTTGAGGCCATACAAAATCTCGGCGCGGGTCACTGCGGACACGCACACCATGGAAGGCGCAACCATGGCGAGCTTCGCTTCGATTGCCGCATAGCGCCCTTTGAGGACGTGGCTCGCCGTGTCGGTATCGAGCATGTACAGCGTCATCGTGTGCGCCGGGCGGCTCTCTTGCCCGGGATCGCGTCGAAGACACCTTGCGCCGCAGATGGAGTATTCATGGGTCGATCGACCATGAAGTCGTCACTGGGGCCAACGGCATGGACCAGGCCGAAGAAATCCGCCCAGGCCTTCACACCCGGACGACCGGACAAGAGGATGTCACCCGTTACATCATCGCGGATCACATACACCTCATCACCTTCGAAGCGGAACTCGGCAGGCAGCCGAACCGCTTGGCTCCCGCCGTTCTTGAACAGCTTGGCGATACGGGTTTCAGACATGGGGGCACTCGCGCTCAATCAATGTATATGCGCAAGTATATATTCGTGCGGGACGCCGCCGTCAACGGCGCCGCGCCCCTTGTCATGCCGAGCGCTGCGCTTCTGGATCCCCGCCTGCGCGGGGATAGGCTCTACGCAGGAATGACGAGCAAAGTCACTGGCCAGCAGATCCAGCGCGTCTCGCACCCGCAGCCACAAGCCACGAATGCACGGGCGGCCTCCGAGCTATCCGGAATTCACGGTAATCCGATGCAATTCGCTCGTGGCGAAGCTCCTGAGCAGGCTGCACGACTGGCGTGTGCCGCGTGCTCCAGTGGCACTTGCGCGGACCAGCAGGTTCGGGCTGCGCCATCGGCAGACACCGCGACGGATACGCGGCCAGCTCGATCTTCACTCGATAGCCAAGGGCTTGGGCGGCACGGCTGAGCGTGTCGATGGTCAATCCCGTGTCGGTCGCGTCGAGCAGGCGGTCGAGCATGGAGTGGCTCGTGTGCATGCGCCGCGCCATCGCCGCCTTGGTGATGCCCTGCGCCTGCATGGCTTCCTGCAACTGCCAGACGATCACCCGCTTGATCGCGCGCCAACGCTTCTTCGAGCACCCCTTCCTCGGCGAGGAAGTCGTCCAGGGTGCTGCCGATGTGGGGAATTTTCCTGGCCACGATGAACCTCTTGCATGCGCCGCAACGCGAGCGTCAGGTCATCCCTGGGCGTCGTGTCCGTCTGGATGTCAGTAACGTACTTGAGTCGCTGAACACTCCAATGCGCCGGCACCTCCCCAAGCCATGGCAGCACACTGTCTTTGTACTTGCCGCAGCGCGGAAAGCTCATGCGCGCACCGCCAGCCCTGCAAGCATGTCAAAGCACCGCCTCGATGCCCTTGCGCTCGAGCAGGTTCAGCAGCTTGAGCGAGGGGCCGCCCGGCTTCTTCTCGCCGATCTCCCACTTCTGCACGGTGGAGGTGCTGGTGTTGAGCAGCGCGGCAAACACCGGCTGGCTTACCTGCAACTGCTCGCGCAGGGATTTGATCTTGCGCGGGCTGAGCGAGGGCACGGTGAGCTTGCACAGCGCGTCGAACTCGCCCATGCGACGCTTGTCGATGAAGCCTTGTCCATGCAGCCCGCGCGCGGTCTCATGCACTTCGTCAAGGATGCGGCTTTGGCGTTTTTTCGTCATTGCAAATCTCCAGCAGTTCTCCAGCGGTCAGGGCATCTGCAACCTGGGTCTCGCTCAACGCCAGCAAAGTACCGGCGATTTCCTGCAGCGCGGTCAGCTCATCCGCCGCGATGTTGGCGCGCTCGTTCTTGCCGAAACCGAACAGGAAGAACCAGCGACTCTTGTAGTTGGTGCCGACCAGGGTGCGCGTGCTGCCGCTTTTGCCACGTCCCGGCAGGGCGATGCGTTTCTTGAGCACATGGCCGCCAAGATCGGCATCGATCAAGCCGCGCTCCATCTCCGCGACGGCTGCGCACAGGCGCTGATCCGACAGGCCAGACTTGCGCAACCAGCGATTGAACGTACGTGTCTTGAAGACCCGGCTCATGACGCAAGTCTATCACTGGGTGATACAGCTTGCCTGCGCGCCGGAACGCTCACGCGCGCGGCTCGGCGATCACCCGCTGGGAGAGGGAGCCTTTTCATCCCTTGGGGACTTCCGTTGGTCATCCTGGGCGCCCCTTCGTCATCCCACCTCGTCATTCCCGCGCGCCTTCGTCATTCCCGCGCAGGCGGGAATCCATTTCCAAACAGCAGATGGCTATCCGCACATCCAGCGCCTTCTGGCACTTGGAGACGGCGTCGGCACTGGATGACCAGCTTCGCTGTTGTGAAGCGCTTCCCGCCTGCGCGGGAATGACGAGTCTCAAACGAGGATGACGATAGGCTCAGGCGGCTTCAAGCGCCAAGTGGACACGCCGGCCCAGCGCCGTGGCAATGTTCACCAGCGCATCGAGCGAGAAGCGCGACACGCGGCCGCGCAGCAGATCATTGATGCGCGGCTGGGTCACGCCACAGCGTTCAGCCGCCTCGGCCTGTTTCCAGCCGCCAGCCTCGATGATGGCTGCGATCTGCTGCATGAGTTCCGCCCGCGCGCGCAGATTGGCCGCTTGCTCCGGGGTATCGGCGATGGCGTCCCACACACTGCCATAGGTTTCGTGCTTCGTCATGGTGCACCTCTCAGGAGCTCGACATAGCGGGACTTGGCCAGGTCGGTATCCCGCTTCGATGTCGCCTGCGCCTTCTTCTGAAACGCATGCAGCACATAGACCGCATTGCCCAGTCGAGCCGTGTAAATCACACGCTACGTGCCCGAGTCATCCCAGATACGAATTTCCTCAACGCCTCTGCCGATGGCCGGCATCGGCTTGAAGTCGTTCGGCTGCTTGCCCCGCTGCACCTTGTCGAGTTGGTAGCCAGCATCCTGCCTCGCGTCATCGGGAAACTCACGCAGGCTTTTGAGTGAGTCACCAAGGAATCGAAGGGGCTTCATGATTGAAATCATACTGGCATGGATATAAACGCACAACCATGCCGCGGCACTGGATGACCAGCGACTCCGGGGAACCTCTAAAAACCTCGCCTTTGATCGTCATTCCCGCGAAAGCGGGAGGCGCTTCACAAACAGCGAAGCTGGTCATCCAGTGCCTTTGCTTTCAAGGGTTTAAAGTCGCTGGATCCCCGCCTACGCGGGGATGACAGCCGGGATGTCGGGTTTTTAGAGGTTCCCTCCGCTGAGTGTGTGACCTCGCCCCTACATGGCTTCCCGCTGCCAGGCGATCACCCGCTTGATGGCGCGCGCCGACTGCTGTGGACAAGCTCAGCAAGACAAACAGATTGCGGAATGCTGAGCATGCCTGGTTTGCTGTCTTTACCCGCCATCGCGCGCCGCGAATGGATAGTCGCGCACGACCACCGGCGTCGCTTCATCCAGGGCCGTGCTGGTGGTGACGCGCATCCCGGCGGTCTGCACGCACAGCCCGAGCACGCGCTCGATCGCGTGCGCCATGGTTCCATCCTGTTGCCCCGTTTCAGGCTCGAACTCGAACAGTTCCAGCGACGTGTCGAGCAGCGGACGCAACGCCTCGAGGCGCGCGTAGAACATGGAACCTGCCGGGAAAGCAGCCGTGTCCGGATCGATCTCGCCAATACCCATGCGCCGGCACAGCGATTGCACATTGCCGGCATTGGCGCCCCAGTACGCGCGCAGACTCAACCAGTGTCCGTCAGGCACCACCATGCCCAGCGCAGACTGCGCCTGAAAGGCTTGCAGGATGCACTCGGACTCGTCCAGCGCGACCAGCTTGTCGAGCAGATCGCGGCGCCAAGTCTCACCATCGCCGCGATGCAACGAGCGTTTGGTGTGCAGCTTCAGGACCAGGCTTTCACCCTCATCGAGCAAGCGCGACGCCAGTTGCAGGAACGGCAGCACATCGCGCCCGCGGTTCTCGAAAACCTGGATTTCCGCCGTCATGCCCAGCGCGGCAATCCTCTGGCGCACGGCCTTTTCGCTGGCCGCGACCGTACTCAACAGCAGTCGGTACGGCATGCCCCAGGTACGCAGTGGCAGCAGGATCTCGTCCAGCAATTCGGGATAGAACGCATGCAGCACCACGCACACCCGTTGTGATGGACGCAGTGATGGCGCAACGTTCGGGCTTGCTGCCACGACTTGCAGCGCCGCGCGCGTGGCTTCGAGCCAGGCGTAGCCGAGACGCGCGTCCGGTTCGAGATAGGCGCCCTCCGACCATTCATTCCAGGCATTGATGAACAGCAGCGTCGACTCGCGATTCGCGCAACGGCGCAGCGTGTCGCGCATCGCGGCCACCAGCCAGTCGCGGTAACGGCGTGGC
This sequence comes from Metallibacterium sp., assembly GCF_054637675.1. Lineage (NCBI taxonomy): Bacteria > Pseudomonadati > Pseudomonadota > Gammaproteobacteria > Lysobacterales > Rhodanobacteraceae > Metallibacterium > Metallibacterium sp. The sequence goes on along the minus strand of NZ_JBTSRB010000075.1, from coordinate 2,015 downwards.
GCGGCATGCAGAAACACGCGGCCGCGACCCGTGCGTCGCGCCTCGTTGTCCCAGGCCGGACAAACGCCGCGGTGCAGCGTGCCGGCATCATCCGGCAGCATCGGCGGAGCCGCGGCCAGGCTGCGCCAGTCGTGCACGCGGCCGGCAAAATTCGGATCGAGCCGCTTGACCTGTGCGGTGATATCGCGCGCCGCGACATTGTTGGGCGGAAACTCGATCGCGGCATCGAAGCCGATATCGCGCGGCACGAAGCTGTCGAACGCCAGCGTGAACGCAAGATGGATCTCGCCAATGCCCAGCTCGCGGCAGCGCGTGCGCCAGCGTGCGGCCGTGGCTTTCGGATCGGGCAAGAGACTCGGCCGATACACCACCAGCACCGGCTTGCCATCCACCTTGATGGCGCGCGCATCGCGCAGATAGCGCGCCACGTAGTCGATGAACGCCCCATCGTCCTCGGCGCCGTGCTGCTGCGCGATCAACACATCGTCATCGCGCCCATCCCAGCGCCGCGACCAGGGTTCGTTGGCCCAGCACAGGCAGAACGGCATGTCGTTGCCGACATCGACCAGAAAATCCAGCAGTGGCTGCTCCAGCAATCGACGCCCACCGAACCAGTAGAAATAAAAGCAGAAGCCATGCACGCCATGGGTGCGCGCCAATCGCGCCTGAGCGCGCAGCACATCGGGTTGGCGCAAGTCATAAAAGCCCAGCGCACCGGGCAATTGGGGCTGCGCCTGACCCTCGACCTTGGGCAAGGCGCGCGCCACCAGCGTCCACTCGGTGAAACCGGCGCCCCACCATGCATCGTTTTCGGCCGTGGGATGAAACTGCGGCAGATAGAACGCCACCAGCCGCACCGGCGTCGGCGCGGGCAGGCTGGCCAGCGATTGCGCGACATACCCGATGCCACACCCACCCGCATGCGGGCGCGATAGCACTCGCATGGCGTCATCGACGGTCGGTGCGTCCGATGGGGCATGCGCGGCTTGTTCCAACTCGCGCGCGGCATCCTGCTGCGCGGCGAGCACCAGCCGACGCAGAAGCGCCGAGCGCGCAGCCAACCAGCGCTTGATGCGCACCCGTTGCGCCGCGAATGGCAAGGCCTGGTACAACTTGCGAAATTTGCGCATGCGGCTCAGATCGGAACAGGTCCGAAAGCATGCCGGCAAGTGCTGCTGCTATTCAACTGCGCGAATCGGATACTGCAGGTACACGAGCATGCGCAGCTCGCGGCGGCCGCGTGTCACCGTATCGAGAATGATGCCCGTGGTCAGCGCAAGAGCGGCCAGCACCATGATGCCTAGCGCCAGGAACGCCGTGGGAAAGCGCGGAACCAGGCCCGTGGCCAAGTAATGCACCACCACCGGCGTGCCCAGCACCACGGACAGTAGCGCCAACAGCAGGGCAATCGCACCGAAAAACAGCATTGGCCGCTCGTGGCGCACCATGCGCAGGATCAACCGCAAGATGCGCCAGCCATCGCGATAGGTGCGCAACTTGCTCTGTGAGCCTGGAGGTCTTCCGCGGTAATCACCTTCCAGGTGCGCCACCGGCATCGTCAGTTCCAGCGCATGGATGGCGAGTTCCGTTTCGATATCGAAGCCCACGGACAGCACCGGGAACGACTTGACGAACCGGCGCGAGAAGACCTTGTAGCCCGAGAGCATGTCCTGCACCTGGTCGCCGAAAATATGCCGGACCGTGCCGGTGAGCACGCGGTTGCCCCAGCGGTGACCCTCGCGGTAAGCGCTCTGCTCGGTCTCGCGGCGCACGCAATTGACCAGATCGCAGGGCCCGTCCATCGCCAGACGCAGCATCGCCGGCGCGATGGCCGCGTCATAAGTGGCGTCTCCGTCGACCATGACGTACCAGTCCGCCTCGATGTCACGGAACATGCGGCGCACAACATGGCCTTTGCCCTGACGTGTTTCCGAATGCACCGTGGCGCCGGCTGCGGCCGCCACGCGCGCGGTGCCATCGTGCGAGTTGTTGTCGTAGACGTAAATCCGCGCATC
>NZ_JBTSRB010000074.1:0-9749 GCF_054637675.1 Metallibacterium sp. | reverse complement strand
CCACCCGAATAGCCGCCGGCGGCATAATCGAAATCAACGCCATGCACATTGTGCTTGAGGATGACATTGACCACGCCGGCGATCGCACCCGATCCATAAATCGCCGATTCGTTGCCCGGTACGATCTGGATGCTGCTGATCATCGCCAGCGGAATCGAGGAAAAGTCAGTGAAGCTCTGCGCGCCGTTGTACAGCAGCGGATAGTCGGCCAAGGGGTGGCCATCGATCATGACCAGAGTGAAGCCGGGCGGCAGGCCGAGTAACGAGATCGTCTGCGCACCGGGCGTAAAACCCGGAGCGAACTGCTGGCCTTGCACCTGGCCAGTAGCCAACGGCTGCGCGCGCAGCGCTTGATAAAGGCTGGTAAACCCCTCCCTCTTGATATCCTGCGCGGTGATAGTGATCACCGGGGTCGAGGTATCGATCTCGGCGGTCGGGATCAGCGAGCCGGTGACCACGATCTTCTTCAGTTCTTGCGCCTTTTTCTTGTCCTGCTTCTGCGTGGTGCCGGTCTGCGTACCCTGCGCGCGCGCGGGCAGGGTGTAGGCCGAGGCCGAGAGCGCCGCGACGATCGCGGCCGCCAACAACGAGCGTTGCATGGGCTTCATGGGTCAAGACTCCGTGTGTGTGCAGGCGAAGCATGCTGGCCGGTGTTGCCCGACCATGGCCGAAAGCCGCAGCATCAGCATTCTCGCGCGGCTTTAACCTGAAGCTAACGCCATTCGCACATTGCTGGCCATGGGTTTGGCTGCTGTGTAATGAAGTTGTATGTGAACTGGGTGCTGTTTTGTAAGTTTTGTGCCATTGCAGCGCAGCACAAGCCGCGTTTTCAGGCGCTTGTTGGCTGGATCGGCGGGGCGGGCTTGGCGCCGGATCAAGATCATGGAGTCCAGGCCGCGCTCAGCAGCAACGCCCACTTTTCGTCATTCCCGCGAAGGCGGGATGCGCCTCACAACAGCGAAGCTGGTCATGCATTGCCTGGATACGTGGCAAGACTTCTGGATCCCCGCCTGCGCGGGGATGACGAGGGGCGCGGGGATGACGAGGGGCGCGGGAATGACGAGGGGCGCGGGAATGACAAGGGACGGGTGACAAGGGGCACAGGATGACGAGATGCAGCGAGAGCATGGGCGTGCGGTACGTTCTGGATCCCCGCCCCTGCCTGCGCGGGGGCAGGCTCTGCGCGGTGATGACGAGCAAAATTCCCGTCTTTGTCATTCCCGCGCAGAGATGGGCGGGGTCCAAGCCTCGGGGGTGAGTATCAGGCGCCCATGCCGCGCGCGGCCCACAGCGCCGCCAGTGATTGCCCGCTGCGCGGCTCGCGCAGGTCCGGAGCGATCTCGGCCAGCGGACCGAGCACCCAGGGCTGCAGCAGGTCGCGGCGCGGCAGTTCCAGCTCGGGCGTGTGCAGCACCTGATCGCCGAACAACACCAGGTCGGCATCCAGCGTGTGGCTGGACAGGCGCGGCGCGCGGCGGTCGCGGCCGAGCCGGGCTTCCAGATCGTGCAGCCAGTCGCGCAGCGCCAGCGGTGGCAGATCGCTGTCCAGGCCCATGGCGATATTGAGGAAGTCCGCGCCGCTGAAACCCACCGGCGCGCTGCGCCAGGCGCTGGAGACCAGCAGCGCGCCGAAGCGCGCGCGCAGCGCGGCCAGCGCATCGGCCAGATTGCGCTCCGGCGCGATATTGCTGCCCAGGCTCAGCCAGGCGCGCACGGGCAGATCGGTGGCGGGTTCGGCGCCCGGCGCCGGGGTGGTTGTTGCCGCGCGCTTGGCATCGGCTGGCGGGGAGATGTTCATGACTTCATCTGATTCGCGCTGAAATTGAGCGGCAAAAGTCCCTCTCCCACCGGGGTGAGGCAGCGCGCTGCGGGATTGGGGCTTCCCCTCTCCCGCCGGGAGAGTGTTGGGGGGAGGGTTCGGCGCAGAGTAATCGTCACCATGAATTCGGCAACGCCATGCTCCGGTCCCGGTTGCTCATCCGGCCTGCGGCCACCTTCCCTTGGGGACTTCCGTTGGTCGTCTCCCGGCGGGAGAAGGGAAGCCAGTTCATCCGGCGCTGCGCGCCATCCTTCGACAAGCCCATGACAGGCTCTTGTCCCAGCCCGCACGCACAGCGCTCGGGCGTTCGGCAGCGCATGATCTGCCTGCGGCAGATCATTGGCGCGCTGTCTCACCCCGCCGGGAGAGGGGCAAGCCTGCTGAGCTCGACGCCAATCAGGTGGCTTCATCCGGGCACGCGCAATCCGCGCTCGATGACGATGCCGACACCGCGCGTGCCGGCCACGACGCCGGGTTTGTCCAGGCGCAGGCGCAGCCAGCGCGCGCCGAACTCGCGCTGCAGCACATCGCTCATGCGCTCGGCGAGGGTTTCCAGCAGCGCCGGTTGCATGCTGGCCGCCAGCGCGCGCAGGCGCTGCGCGATGGCGTCGTAGTCGAGGGTGTGTTCAAGACGATCGCTGGCCGCGGCCGCGCGCGTGTCGCAGGCCAGTTGCACGTCGCACAGCAGCAGGCGCGGTGCCAGGCGCTCGTGCGCATGCACGCCGATCACGCAGTGCAACTCCAGCGCGTCGATATAAATGTGATCGCTCACGCGGCCAGCGCGCCGAGGCTGTCCAGCGACCAGCGCGGGAAGATGCGGATGGCGGCGTCGCCATGCTCGCCGGCGGCGAGGCGCAGCGCGCCGACGTGGGCGATCATGGCGCCGTTGTCAGTGCAGAATTCCGGCCGCGGAAAATACGTGCGAAAGCCATCGCTGGCGCCGGCCGTGGCCAGCGCCGCGCGCAGCGCGCGGTTGGCACCGACGCCGCCGGCCACCACCAGCCGCGTGCCGGCGCTGGCGCGCAGCGCGCGGCGACATTTTTCCAGCAGCGTCTCGACCATGGCGGCCTCGAAGCTGGCGGCGATGTCGGCGCGCGTGGCGTCGCTGTGATCGCTGCGCTGCCAGGCCAGCAACACCTGGGTCTTGAGCCCGGAGAAACTGAAATCCAGCCCCGGTCGATCCAGCAGCGGACGTGTGAAGCGATACGCATCGCGACGCCCCTGCGTGGCCAGATCGGCCAGCGCCGGGCCACCGGGATAGGCCAGCCCGAGCAGCATCGCGGTCTTGTCGAAGGCCTCGCCAGCGGCATCGTCCAGGGTGTCGCCCAGCAGCGCGTAGCGGCCGATCGCGACAACCTGCACCAGCATGCTGTGCCCACCAGACACCAGCAGCGCCACGAATGGCGGTTGCGGCGGATCAGGCTCGAGCAGCGGCGCCAACAGGTGACCTTCCATGTGGTGCACGCCGATGGCGGGGATTTCCAGCGCCCAGGCCAACGCGCGCGCAGTGGCGGCACCCACCAGCAACGCCCCAGCCAAGCCAGGCCCAGCGGTGTAGGCCACGCCACCCAAGTCACGCGGGCGCAGGCCGGCATCGCCCAGCGTGGCTTCAATCAACGGCAGCAGCTTGCGCACATGGTCGCGGCTAGCTAGCTCGGGCACCACGCCGCCGTACTCGGCGTGCATCGACGCCTGGCTGTAAAGACGGTGCGCGAGCAGGCCCTGCGCCACGTCGAACACCGCCACGCCGGTTTCGTCGCAGGAGCTTTCCACCCCCAGCACCGGCTTTGAAACTCGCGCCGAGGCCACGCTATACTCTCCGGCTCGCCCGTATCGACGGGCAGTTTACCCGGAGTGCACATGCCCAACGTCAAGGTGCGCGAGAACGAGCCTTTCGAGGTCGCCTTGCGTCGTTTCAAGCGTACGTGCGAGAAGGCCGGCGTGCTGGCCGAGACGCGCAAACGCGAGTTCTACGAAAAGCCCACGCAGGAACGCAAGCGCAAGCGCGCTGCCGCGGTCAAGCGTCAGGCGCGCCGCGTGTCGCGCGACGGCGCCCGCCAGATCCGCCTGTTCTGAACCGCGCGCCGGCGCTGTTCGCGTCGGCCCCGCATTGGCAGTTTGCTCCAGCATCATCCGCCCGCCATGTCGCTCAGAGAGCAGATCACCGAGGCCATGAAATCCGCGCTGCGCGCGGGCGACAAGCCGCGTCTGGGCGTTTTGCGTCTGGCGCTGGCCGCGCTCAAGCAGCGCGAGGTCGACGAGCGCATCGTGCTCGACGACGCGCAGGTGCTGGCGGTGCTGGAAAAAATGCTCAAGCAGCGCCGCGATTCGCTGGCCCAGTTCCAGGCCGCGCAACGCGCCGATCTGGCCGCGCAAGAGCAATACGAAATCACCCAACTCGAAACCTGGCTGCCGGCGCCGCTGAGTGAATCCGAACTCGAGGCGCTGCTCGCCGCCGCCGTCGCCGAGACCGGCGCCAGCAGCGCGCGCGACATGGGCAAGGTGATGGCCGCGCTCAAGCCCAAAGTCGCCGGTCGCGCCGACATGACCGCGCTGTCGGCGCGCGTCAAGGCGCGTCTGGGCTGAGACTTCTGCCGGACGCGGGACGCCAGCCTGTCGCTTGGGCGCAAGTTTTTGTCTTGCCCCGCCGCGCACCGCGAAGCACCGCCGGCACACAAACGCCACAGCGCGCGCCTTGGCCGCGCGATCACATGATCCCGCTGAAGCTGACGCCGAACGCGGTGATGATGCGCGTGTAGATGGCCTTGCCGGACAGGTTCACATCGGGGAAATCGCCGACCTGTTCGTAGCACTGGCGGAAGCGCGGGTCGCTGGGCAGCAGCGGCGGGCAATCGGGTTTTTTCTGCCAGTCGGTGGCGTAGCGGAACGGCCAGAAATCGAAGATCGGCAGCGCTGCGGAAATATCGCCCAGCACGCGGCTGATCGGGCCGAACAGCGGCGGGTTGTCGCGCCGCGCCACCACCCAGGCGTTGTCCGGCTGCGTGGCGCGCAGGATCGAGGTACGCAGCTCCTGCGCGAACGCGGTGTCGTCGATGATCACGCCGTTCTCGGTGTTGTAGTGATCCGAGCGCGGATCGAAATTGTGCGAGCCGATCACCGCGATGCGCCCGTCGATGACATACGACTTGGCGTGCAGGCTGATGCGCGGACCCGGCGCCAGCAGTGGCGCGGGGTAATCGAATACCGCCAGCAGTGGCGCGCGCTCTGGCGCGATCGGCGCCGCCGCGCCGGCTTGCGGCATGGCCGCGCCCAGGGCCTGCTCACCCATCTCCGCCGAGGGCCGCGGCATCAACTCGTAGACCTGCAAGCCGAGCCGTTTGATATAGCGCTTGCGGTGCTTGTAGGAGATGCCATACACGGCGAAAGCATCGGTGGAAGCCAGCGAGTTGGTGGACACGATCATGCGCAGCGTCGGGCGCTCGCGGTGCAGGCGACGCAGCAGGTCGTAGGCGCGGTCGCTGAGCACCAGATACGGCGTTTGCATCAGCAGCTCGTGCTGCGCGCCGCCGATCACGTCTATCAGGTGCTGCGTCAGTTTGTCGGCGCTGCGCAGATTCGGATCCTCGGTCTTGGCCGGCAAATCCGAGTAGTACTCCACCGCGCCGACGCGCATGGCGTGCGCCAACACATGCCGCGCCATCCATGCCGGGTTCGCGGCAGCGCGCTCGGTGGCGGCCACGCGCGCGGCATCCTGCCAGGGCGGCGGCGTCCACGGCGGACCATCCGCGCCGGTGACGCGCAGCGACTGATTCACATCGCGCAATCGCGGCAGCGGCAGCGCGCGCGGGTTGCGCCAGAACACATGAAAACTGCGCCGCATGATTCGCGCCACCGGGCCGGCGAGCAGCACATCGCGGTCGAGGTAATCGAGGCTCGCGTCCCAGCCGAAATAGCGGTTTTCGTAATTGCGCCCGCCGACGATGCCGACGCGGCCATCGACCAGCAGCAGCTTGTCGTGCATGCGCTGGTTGAAGCGGAAGTAGCAGCACACGATGCCCGCCGCCCACTGCAGCGGCTGCGTGCGCGCCTCGTCGAACGTCGGGTTGTACAGGCGGATGCGCAGGTGCGGGTTGCTGCGCGCCAGCGCCGCCAGCGTGCCGACGTTGGGAAACGAAAACAGTTGATCGGCGAGGATGCGCACCGTCACGCCGCGCTGCGCCGCGCGCAGCAGCGCGTCCAGCATCAGGTTGCCGACATCGTCGAACGACCACAGATAGGTCTGCACGTCGATGCTGTGCCGCGCGCCCGCGATCAGGTTCAGGCGCGCGGCCAGCGCGGCATCCGGCGCATCCAGCAGGATCGCGGTGTTCTGCGCCGCCGTCGCGGTGCTGGCCCGATCGTTCGCGCGCCCGAGTTCGAGCAGCGCCGAGGGTGCCGCGCAATGATCCGGCGCCGCGCACGGCGGCGGCGCATGCAGCGCATGGCTTTGCGTCATCACCACGCGCGCCGCGCGCACATCCTGCCGCGACACCGCGCAGCCGGCCAGCAACGCGATCAGCGTTGGCAGCAGCAACGCACGCAATAGCGATATTTGTGGGCCGGGCACGGGGTGATCTTAGGCGCACGAGGCAGTTGGGTGCGAGCCGTGCTTGCGTTTGCTTCAGCGCTTTCTGTCAGCCAGTGACTACACAAGAAACATGCAACCGCGCACAGCGAACATGACTTGCAGCACGGGCGACCGTGCCATGTGCCGCCGTAGCGTGCTTCCCACGCTTGGCACGTGTGGGGACACCGCCGAGCAGCATGGACAGCCATGGGGATGGCGCGATGTCGGCAGCAGCGGGGAAATTGTTTCGCGATGAAGCGCTGCACGCGCAGCAACAGCGCTGGCTGGGCGAGCTGCGTCTGGTCACACCGCTGTCGGCGCGTGTACTGGCCGGCGGCATCGTCGCTATCGTGGCCGTGCTGGCCGGCTTCGCCAGCCTGGGCACGTACACGCGGCGCGTGCAAGCCACCGGCATGCTGGCGCCCGCCACGGGTTTGCTGACGCTGGCCGCGCCGGCGGCGGGTCGGGTGCAACGCATCGCGATGCGCGAGGGTGCGCCAGTCGCCGCGGGCCAGGTGCTGGCCGTGGTGTCCAGTGAGCGCCAGAGTCTTGCGGGTGACACGTCCAGCGCGGTGCTGTCGCAGTTGGCCACGCAGCGCACGCGCCTGGGCAGCGAAATCGCTGATGCCGAGCAGCTTGTGGTGCAGCAGCGTTCCGGGCTGGCGCAGCGCATGGCCTTGCTGCGCGCGCAATTGCGCAGCATGGAGCAGCAGCGCCTGCTGGCACGCGAGCAGGCCGCGCAGAGCGCAGCCCTGCTGGCGCGCATCGCGCCACTGGGCGACAAGGGTTACATCTCGGTGTTTGAAATCGCGCGCCAGCGCAGTGCGAAGCTGGAGGCCGAGTCGCAAGTCAAGGCGCTCGATCGCCAGCTCATCGAGCTGCGCCAGCAACTGGCTGCCACGCAGGACCAGTACACGCAGCTTCCGCTGAATCTGGCCAGCCAGCGCAGCGGGCTGCAACGCCAGCGCGCGGGTATCGAGCAGGCGCTGGCGCAGGCCGAGGCCGAGCGCGCGGCGGTCATCCGCGCACCGCGCGCCGGGCGCGTCACCTCGGTGCTGGCGGTCGAGGGCCAACCGGTGGTCGCGGGTCAGGCGCTGCTGGCCTTGGCGCCGGACGGCGTGCCGCTGGAAGCCGAACTGCTGATTCCCAGCGAGGCGGCGGGCTTCGTGCGAGCTGGCCAACGCGTGGCCCTGCGCTACGCGGCGTTTCCATACCAGAAGTTCGGCTTGCAAGGCGGACGCGTGCGCCAGATCAGCCAGAGCGCGCTGAGCCAGGCCGAGATCAGCACGCTACTGGGCGGGCAAGCGCCGCCAACCGCGCTGTATCGCGTGCGCATCGTGCTGGATGACCAGCGCGTGATCGCTTACGGCGCGGCGCAGGCGCTGAAACCAGGCATGGCCCTGGAGGCCGACCTGCTGCTGGAACGCCGCCGCCTGCTGGAGTGGGTGTTCGAACCGCTGTACGGCTTCGCGCGGCGTCTGCCGGAGCGCGCGTCATGAGGCCACTGGATCTTCCTGCGGCAGTCGTGGCCGGTGGCGATGGCGTACATGCACCTGCGCTGGCACCGCAAGGCCTGCAATTCGGCTGGCGCCGCAAGCTGCCGCTGCAGCGCCAGACCGAGGCCGCCGAGTGCGGCCTGGCGTGCCTCGCCATGGTCGCTGGCTTCCATGGTCACGCCGTCGAGTTGCCCGCGCTGCGCCAGCGTTTCGTCTTGTCGCTGAAGGGCGCCACCTTGGCGCGGCTGATCGAGATGGCCGACGCGCTGGGCCTGGCCAGTCGCCCGTTGCGCCTGGAGCTGGACGAACTCGACCAACTGGCCATGCCGTGCATCCTGCATTGGGACTTGAACCACTTCGTGGTGCTCAAGCGCGTGCGCGGCAGCACGGTGGAAATCCACGATCCGGCCGTGGGTGAGCGCCGCCTGCCGCTGCGCGAGGTCTCCGCGCATTTCACCGGTGTCGCGTTGGAACTCATGCCCTCACCGCGTTTTGAACGCAAGAAGGCCGAGCCGCCGCTGGCGCTGCGGCAACTGCTGGGCCGGGTGCGCGGTCTGCCCTCGGCGTTGCTGCAGGTGCTGGGCCTGGCGCTGGTGCTGGAGATCTTCGCCCTGGTCAGCCCGCTGTTCGTGCAGACCGTGCTCGATCAGGTCGTGGCCGGGGGTGATCGCAACCTGCTTACCTTGCTGGGCCTGGGCTTTGCCCTGCTCACCGTGCTGCAGGTGGGCGTGTCGGCGCTGCGCACGTGGGTGGTGATGTGGCTGGGCACCTCGTTGAACCTGGCCTGGGCGGGCAATGTGTTTGGTCACCTGCTCAAGTTGCCCGAGGAGTATTTCGCCAAGCGCCATCTGGGCGACATCAGCTCGCGCTTTGGCGCCACCGGCGTCATCCAGAACACGTTGACCACACGCGCCGTCGAAACCGTGCTCGATGGCGTGATGACCGTGCTGACTCTGGGCATGATGCTGCTTTACAGCCGCCTGCTCGCGGCACTGACATTGCTGGCGTTCGCGCTCTACGCCGGCTTGCGCGCACTGTCCTACCGGGTGTTCCGCGAGGCCAACCTCGGTTCCATCGTCGCTGCGGCCAAGCAGCAATCGCAGTTCCTTGAATCGGTGCGTGGCGCGCAGACCATCCGCCTTTATCACCGCGCCGCGCATCACACCGGGCGCTACCTCAACGCGGCCACCGACACCGCCAATCGCAATCTCGAAGTACAGCGCTACAGCTTGCTGTTCGGCAGCCTCAACAATCTGCTGTTCGGACTCGAGCGCATCGGCGTGGTGTGGATCGGCGCCAGCGCCATCCTCGATGGGCAACTCAGCGCCGGCATGCTGATGGCCTTCCTTGCCTACAGCGACCAGTTCACCGGGCGCGGCGCCGCACTCATCAATTACCTGGTCGATCTCAAGCTGCTGCGCCTGCAGGGCGAGCGTCTGGCCGACATCGTGCTCACCGCGCCCGAGCGCCACGTGAACACGCCTTATGTCGGCCCGCAGCCGGAACCCAGCCTGCGCCTGCGCGGCGTGAGTTACCGCTACGCGCCGGGCGAGCCGTGGGTGCTCAAAGATCTCGACCTGGATATCCGTGCGGGCGAATCGGTGGCCATCGTCGGCCCCTCCGGCTGCGGCAAGACCACGTTAGCCAAGATTTTGCTGGGCCTGCTCGACCCCGAGCTGGGCGCCATCAGCGTCGGCGGCATCGACCTACGCCGCCTGGGCAAGGCGCGCTACCGCGCCATGCTCGGCGCGGTGCTGCAGGAAGACAGCCTGTTCACCGGCAGCATCGCCGACAACATCAGTTTCTTCGATCCCGAGGCCACCGCCACGCGCATCGAGGCCGCCGCGCGCCTAGTGCACATCCATGA
>NZ_JBTSRB010000073.1:0-9794 GCF_054637675.1 Metallibacterium sp. | reverse complement strand
GTACCAGCGTGGCCACATCACCGTGCTGGATCGGGCCGGGCTGGAGCGGCGCGTCTGCGAGTGCTACGCGGTGGTCAAGCATGAATACGAGCGGCTGCTGCCGAAGCAGCGCGCGACCTGAGCGCAGGCAAATCGTTCAACCGGCGTACCAGTGACCGTGATTACATTGGATAGCACTGACTTACCAAGTTGACGGAAAAAATGTCAATTGCCTGAAAATTGCTCCGGCACAAGGACGTGCCATTCTGGCGGACGAGTGGACATTTGGCGCGATGATGCCGACGCGGCTCGGTCGCGCCCGTTTACCAGGGCGCAATCAAAGCACGCCCACCCCCAGCACGATCACCAGCAGCAGGCCGATCAGCGCCAGGTAAAGATTCATATCGCCTGACTGCAAGACTGCAATGCGATCGGACAGCCACCACACCGCGCGCGTCAGCGGCCGGAACAATCGCGACTCGAACAAAGGCGCGATGCGCTGCTCGAAGCTCAGTCGGCGCACGAAGTATTCACGCTCGACGTGCTCGTGTTCCATGTCCAGACGCGGCCGATAAATGAAGCTGTAGAACACCTGCACCGCGTGCGAGAAGGTCAGTGCCGTGGTCGCCGCGCGCGGCGCGGGGGGATTGCCGCCAAACCACACCGGCGCGCGACGCACGCCATGGTGCCGCCGCGACCACAGCGCCAGCGTGATCGGCAGCAGCGCCAGCAGCGGCATGACGATGATCAACAGCGTCGGCGAAATGAAGGCGAAGTGCGCAGTCAGCGGCACCAGCAGCAAGCCGCTGCGCAACTGCATCGCGGACTGCGCGAACCAGTGCTGCGCCACCGGATCGAGCGCGTACAGCCACCACGGCATGCCCACCGCCAGCACCAGCACCAGCACACCGAGCAATCCCACGGCGAGCGCATTGCCGCGCGGCACCGGCGCGGTATTCGCGGTGGGCTCGCCCTGCGTGCCCAGGCCAATGACCTTGATGAAGGTCGCGTAGGCTAGCGCCGCGGTCAGCGCCAGCCCGACGCCGCCCAGCGACAAGGCCAGACGCCCCGCCAGATCCGGCACTTGAAAGTTCTGGAACAAGGTCTGGAAGGCAAACCATTCGCTGACGAAACCCGCCTGCGGCGGCATGCCGGCCAGACTCATGCCGGCGAACACCACGCCGACGCCATACGTCCACAGGCTCGCGCGCAGCAAACCCGACTGTTGCAGGCGATAACTGCCGCGCGCCCTGTAGGCGCCGTCGGCACCCAGCAGCAGCGCGCCCTTGGACAGGCTGTGCCCGGCCAGATGCAGCAGCCCGACCAGCCACGCCAGCATGCTCAGATCGGCCAGACCGGCGCTGCGGAAAATCAGCGCCGCGCCCAGCAGCAAGGTGGCGATGGCGGCGTTTTCGGCCGAGGACAAGCCCAGCAACTGGCGCCAGTCATCGGCCTGCAGCGCGTACAGCACCGCCAGAATCGCGCTGAACGCGGCGACCGCCAAGGTGATGATGCCCAACAGTTCATCGGGCGGCAGCCAGATCAGCAGTGCGCGCGCCAATGCAAACCACGCGGCATTGAGCACGATGCCCGACATCAGGCTGGCGCTGGCGCCGCTGCCGCTGGCGTAGGCGCCGGCGAACCATTCATAGAACGGCAGCAAGCCCAGCTTGGCGCCGAAACCGATCAGCATGAGGATGCCCAGGCCGACCACGGCCGCGCCGGGCAGGCCGATGAGCCCTGCGGCGAACCCGTCCATGGCCATGCCGCCGCCGAGCAGCGCGAAGGTCAGCCAGCCGGCCAGCAGCGCCACCGCGCCCACCTCCAGCAGGGCCAGCATCAGCAACGTGGCGTGACCGGAATCCTCGCGCACGCCGAGGCGCTCGGACAGCAGCATCAGCGCGCCGCCCAGGCTCATCAGTTCCCACGCGATCAGAAACGCCACGCCGCCCTGCACGCCCATCACGCCCAGCGCGCCAACAATCGTCGCGATCGCGCCCACGTACCACACGCGCAGGCGCGCCGCCGGGCTACCCAGCGCCAGCGCCAGCGTCGCCGGGATCGCGCCAAACAGCGTCAGCCACAGCCCCGCGCCATCCAGCGAAAAATGGGCTGCTGGCACGCCAGCGAGGCGCAAGGCTTCCGCGCCAACCAAGGCGCCGGCGCAAGCGATGACCACACCGATGCCGCCGAGCACCGCCAGCGCGCGCGTCAATGCCGGAACGGGCAACACGACGACCAGCGCCGCGGCCAGCAGCAGCGCCAGCACGGCGACTGTGAACAGCTCAGCCATCGCTGCGCCCTCCGCGCAGGTGCTGCTCGCTGCGCCCGAGCAACAGCAGCAGCGCATGCATGATCGCCGCCGGGTTGGGCGCGCAGCCGGGCAGATACACGTCCACCGGAATCAGTCCCTGCAAGCCGCTGCCGCCGGCATAGCCTTCGCGCGCGATGCCGCCACTGATGGCGCAGGCGCCCATCGCCATCACCCACTTCGGCTCGGGCATGGCCTCCCACGCGGCACGCAATGGTTCGCGCATCGGCTCGGTGACGGTGCCGGTGACCAGCAGCAAGTCGGCCGCGCGCGGCGAGGCAGTGAAAAAAATGCCCAGACGATGCAAGTTGTAGAACGGGTTCAGCAATGCCTGCAGCTCGGACTCGCAGCCATTGCAGGAACCGGCATCGACATGGCGGATATGCAGGCTGTGCCTGAAGCGCCGCGCGATCGTGTTTTGCAGCGCCAGCGCGGTGCGTTCTGTCGAGGTTTTCGTCACTTCCGGATCGAAGCGCAAATCCACGCGCGTGCGCGTGCCCAGCGCCCAGTCTTCGCTGGCTTGCAGCGTGCCGCTGGGGCACACCTCGACGCAGCGCTGGCAGGCGATGCAGCGCCCGTAATCCAACGCGATACCGTGGCGCGGAACGGCATCCGCAGCGGCGGACAGCTCGACTCGACGCAACGCGTCGGTGGGGCACACCGCGACGCAGGCCGCGCAGGACTCGGCACACGTCTGCACGGTGACGCGTGGCATGCCCTGCACGCCGCGCTGGCCGGCGGCCTGCGCATCGCCCCCGGGCCAGGCGCTGCTGGCGCGGCCGCGGGCGAGTCCGAACAGGGTCCATAGCGCCATGGTTCAATCCTCAGCGATCACAGCCGGCGATGGTGCTGCCGAAGCTGGCTTCATTGATGGCGTAATCCATCATGTTGGTGCCATGCACGGTGTACGGAAACACGCGCCAGTTGGAGTACGAGGGCGATTTGATCTTGACCCGCGCCAGGCGCCCGCTTGCATCCGTGTGCACCACGTAATACACCGAGCCGCGCGGCGATTCGGCCCAGCCCAGGCCGATGCTGTCGGCGGGCGCCGTGCAAGGCGCCAGCACCGGACCCGGCACCAGATGCGCCAGCAGATGGCGCAACAAGACGAAACTGGCGCGCAGCTCCGCGCCGCGCACGCGATAGCGCGCATAGGCATCGCCATCCTGGTGCGACGCGACTTCGGGTGCATGCTCGGCATACGCCGCATACGGATGATCGCGGCGCAAATCGCGATCCAGATCCGAGGCGCGCTCGACCGGCCCGGTGGCACCCTGATCAAACGCCACCTGGCGCGGCAACGGCCCGGTGGTATGCAGGCGATCGAGAAAACTCGAGGTCACCTCGAGCTGATCGAGATAGCGCAGGCTGGCGCTCTCCAGCTTGCCCATGTGCGCCACGAAATCCGATGGCAATGCCAGATCGCGACGCAAGCCCCCGGGGCGCAGCACGTTCATCAGCAGACGATGCCCGCACACGCGCGCGGCCAGTTGCTTGGCTTGTTCTTCCAGCAAACGCCCCTCGGCCTGACCGACTTTGAGCGTGGTCGCATCGGCCAGCGCGCCGAGGTAATGCAGATGGTTGTAGAGGCGCTCCATCTCGGCCAGCACGCTGCGCCAGACGCGCGCGCGCGGCGGCGCCTCGATGCCGGCGGCGTCCTCGATGGCCTGGCAAAAGGCCAACGCATGCGCCAGCGCGCCCACGCCGGAAACGCGCTCGGCCATTACCACGGCTGCATCCGCGGTCAGCCCCTGAAAGCGCTTTTCCATGCCGCGATGCTTGAGGAACAAGCGTGGGTGGTAGCGCAGGATGTGCTCGCCGATATAAAAAAAACGGAACTGGCCCGACTCGAACACATCGGCGCGAATCGGTCCGAAGTCCAGCTCCTGCACGTCATCACCTTCGACCTCGGGCAGCACATGCGGCGCCGGGTAGTGGCCATCGTCCATGGCCACAAAAAATGGCGCGGGATCCGTGCCGCGCTCGATCACCAGCGCATACGGCTCGGGGTGATTGAGCACGCCGACACCGGAAAGATCCTGCATCTCGCGCTCATACCAGCCCAGCAGCGGCACATGCGCCGCCATGCTGGGCAGGCCGCTCGGTGGCACATCCACGCGCCACAACTCGAACGGTTTGCCGGCCCCGGGCGCGGCCAGATAACACACCTCGATGCGCCCATCGACGCTGCTCGCGTACACCATCTGCATGCGCCCACCCTGCACCAGCAGATTCTCGATGTTGCCGGGGACGTCTGTGGCACGCAGATGCAGCACCAGCATATTGCTCATGACGCCGCCCCCAGCGCGTGCGCGATCTGCCCGAACCACTGCGTGAACAGCGGCGGCCACCACAGGCCCAGCAGCAGCAGCGCGGCCACCGCCAGCAGCATCGGAATCCACGTCATCACGCCCGGCAGTGGTCCGCTGGGCGGCGTCGTGGCCGGGCGCGCGTACATCAGACGAAAGTGGTTGAGGAAGCCGATGAAAATCACGATCAGCAACAGCAGGAACAGGATCGCCACCCAGCGCGTGCCGCTGCCCTGCCAGCCGGCCATCAGCACCGACAGCTCGCTGCGAAACAAGCCGAACGGTGGCGCGCCAGTAATGGCCACGGCGCCGGCCAGCCACAGCCACGCGACGCCCGGCATGGCCGCGGGTACATCGCGCATTTGTTCGATGTCGTGCGTGCCGTAGCGATGCACGGCGCTGCCCGCGCCGATGAACATCAGCGTCTTGTTGATGCTGTGGTTGAGCATGTGATACAGCGCGCCGAACACGCCGAGCACACCGCCAAAACCGAAGCCCAGCGCGATCACGCCCATGTGCTCGACGCTGGAATAAGCCAGCATGCGCTTGAGTCCGCGCTGCCGCATGATGAACAGCGCGCCGACGATCAAGGACACCACGCCCAGCGCGATCAGCACGCGGTGCGGCCATGCGCCGTGACCGGCGATGTCGGTGGCCGCGAGAAAACGCACGATGCCGAGCATCGCGCAATTCAGCAGCGCCCCGGAAAGCATCGCCGAAACCGGCGCCGGCGCCTCGCTGTGCGCATCCGGCAGCCAGGTGTGCATGGGCGCCAGGCCGGCCTTGACGCCATAGCCCACCAGCGCCAGCAGAAAGCCCAGTTGCAGCAGGACTACCGGCATTTTCGGCGCGATCGCATCCAGCGTCGACCAGTCCAGCGTGTACGTGGGGCCAAGCACGAAGGTGCCGCCCCAATACAACAATACCGTACCCAGCAGGGCGATGCTGATGCCACCGGAAACGATGATGATGTACTTCCACGCCGCTTCCATGCTCTCGGCGCGGCGCTCGTAGCCGACCAGGAAGGTGCTGACCAGCGTGGTCAGCTCGATGCCGATCCAGTACACGCCGATCATGTTGGCCATGGGTGCGGCGAACATGGTCCAGGCAAACAGCGCGAACAGCGCGTAGAAATTCGGCAGACGCTTGGCATCCTCGCCGTGGCGCATGTAATCCACGGCGAAAAACGAAGCCAGCAGATACACCACCGCCACGCACATCACTACCCAGGCGCCGATGCGATCCACGTACAGCATCTGATCGAAATAAATGCGCGGCGTAGCGGCGCCGATCAGCAACAGGATGCTCACCGGAAAACACACCAGTGCGGACAGCAGATTGACCCAACCCATCGCGCGCCGCACCAGCAGCGACCATAGCACCGCGATCAGTGGCGCGGCCCAGAGTATGGCGATCAATGCGGATTGGCTCATCTCAGCCCACCAGCTTCTGCAGCGCATGGCTGCCGGTGGCACCGACCGAGGCCATCAGATAACGCACCAGCACCGCGAAACAGGTGACCGCCACCAGCAGGTCGAACAGCAGCACCAGCTCGATCATCAGCGGCATGCCCGGTACCAGAATCTGCGAGCCGAGAAAGATGCCGTTCTCCAGCATCAGGATGCCGAGGATCGAACTCACTGCCTCGCGCCGTATCGTCAGCATCAGGAATCCGATCAGCTTGATCGCCAGCATCACCGTCAGTGCCAGCAATACCACGCGCGTCTCGATGTTCACCGCATGGCCGATGCGGTAGGCCACGATCACCGCGAAGATCACCAGCACCGCGCCCAGCACCAGCGCGGTGGCAGGCTGCACGATTTCGTGCAGTTCGCGGTTGACGTGCAGGCGCTTGAGCACCCACAGCAACATCAGCGGCAGCACCAGCCCGCGAAACAGCGCAGTCAATGCTGCGACGAAGTACAGCTCAGTGTAACCGCCGGCCCAAGCCATCAGCGCCGAGAGGATCGCGATCAGCCACGACTGCACGGCGAAGGCCACCATGTAATCCCTGAGCCAGCGCGAGCCCAGCATCACGAACGCCAGCACCAGCGCGCCGATCACGATCAGGCTGAAAATCGAGGCCAGCAGCGGCGTGAAATGCAGGGCAACCATGGGCATCACCGGATCTGGTTGGCGACCATCGCCAACACGGCGAACACGAAGGCCGCCGCCAGTGGTTCCTGGTAGCGGTAGAAGCGCAGACGCGACTGCACGGTTTCCACGCCGATCACCGCGCCGGCGATGACCGCGAACTTGAGCGCGATGGCGCCCAGCGTGCCCAGCACGCCGATCGCGCTGCCTTGCGCCGACAGCCCCCACGGCAGGATGAACACGTTGGCGAAGATGGTGTAGAGGATGAATTGCTTCATCATCCCCGCCCACTTCAGCAGCGCCAGCAGCGGGCCGGAATACTCCAGCACTCGCGCCTCCTCGATCATGTACACCTCGATGTGCGTGCTGGAGTGGATCGGCAGGCGATCGGTCTCGGCCAGCAGCAGCACGAAAAACGCCGCCACCAGAAACAGATGCGCCGGACTCCAGTACACCTCGATGTGCCGCACCAGCAGGTGATTGACCACGAACGGCAGCATCGCCTGCGCCATCAGTGTGATGCCGACGAACACCAGGATCAGGATGGGCTCGGCGAGGATGCCGATCAGCACCGTGCGGCTGGCGCCCATGCCGCCGTAGCTGCTGCCCGAGTCCATGCCGGCCAGGTTGATGAAGAACGAGCCCAGGGTCAGGATCAGGCCGCCGCCGAGGATGTCGCCCATGTCCGATAGCGGCAGCGGGTAATTGGTGAGCACAGGAATCAGGATCGGCACCGTGAGCATCGCCGTGAACGCCACGAACGGCGCGACGATGAAGATCCAGCTCGCCGAATCCGGCAACACCGTCTGCTTGCCGAACAGCTTGATCAGGTCGCGCCAGGGCTGCAGCAGTCCGGGGCCGGTGGCGCGCTGCACGCGCTCCTCGTAGCGCAGGATGAAACCCTGCAGCAGCGGCGCCGCCAGCAGCACCGTGAGCACCTGACCGATCTGCAGCAGCACGTCACGCATGCGCGGAACTCCGCGCGGCGGCATGGAAAAAACATGCAGGAACCCTGTGCGCCAGGTTCAGCGTACTTCTGCGAGGCATGCCATCACTCCCGGTGGTGGGTCTCGTAGGAGTCATCAGCCCGTTGCGGGCATTCCAGGCGAACTCCATCGCCTGCTGGTGCGTTGTGCGTCGATTACATGCTGACGCGGGGAACTTGTCAATCGCGTTCAGCGATTGAACATTCAGCGTGCCCACGCTCTGACCGGGTTTCCCGCAAGGAGTTTCCAACGTCCTCGATGACTGCGCTCAAGCACGCGCCGTGGCCTTGGAAACACGCCGGATAGAGGGCCGCGCCCTGCGACACACAGGCACACGACAAGCGCTTGCGCGCGCGCACTCAGCGCTTTACCAACGCCACACGGATGCATTGACATCCGAATGCAAGCTCTGGGAAGATTTTCGCAGGGGATGGCATTCCCCCTCTGTTGCAAACGCCGCAAGGCTAATGATGCCTACCGAACGCGCGATCATCGCGCCTGTCTCGGTAGGGTCCGCCCGGCGAACCCTGTCAAGGCATGTTCGTGTCCCGCGCGCTGAAAGTATCTTGCGTGGAGTCTGGATATGTTCATTGCATCGAGGTGGTCGCTCATGGTTCCAGCAACTTGCGCCGGCTTGCCATGTGTGTGTCGCGGCGTTGCAACTGGCCACGCGCCGACGGCGCCCGCTGCGCCATGGCGTCACGCTGACCTGGCACGCCCAGCAAACGGCTTCGGCAACCCGGCTGGCGAGGTGGTGTCATGAGTCAGGCACGTTTGCGTTGCCGTGCACAGCAATTGCTGGCCATTGCGGATGTGCACATCAATGGTCAGCGACCCACCGACCCCATTGTCCATGACGACCGCTTGTACGCGCGCACCTTCGCGCATGGCTCGTTGGGTTTCGGCGAGGCTTACATGGATGGCTGGTGGGACGTCGCCGATCTGACCGGCATGCTCACGCGCGTCATCGGTGCGCATATCGACGACCGGCTGCACAATCTCGACACGCTGATCTCGCACTTGCGCGCGCGCTGGCTCAACCTGCAGCGCGGACGCCATGCATGGGACATCGGCAAGCGCCACTACGACACCGGCAACGATCTGTTCGAGGCCATGCTCGGCAAGCGCATGGTGTACAGCTGCGGCTACTGGGCGCAGGCCGACAATCTCGATGACGCGCAGGCAGCCAAGCTTGATCTGATCTGCCGCAAACTGCGGCTCAAGCCCGGCATGCGCGTGCTCGACATCGGCTGCGGCTGGGGCGAAGCACTGAAGTTCGCCGCCGAGCGCTACGGCGCCAGCGGCGTGGGCGTTACCGTGTCCAAAGAACAGGCGGCTTGGGCGCAAAACCTGTGCCGTGGTCTGCCCATCGAGATTCGTCTGCAGGACTACCGCGAGGTCAAAGAGACCTTCGACGCGGCGTATTCCATCGGCATGTTCGAGCACGTCGGCGGGCGCAACTACCGCACGTACTTTGAAACCGTGCATCGTTGCCTCAAACCCGAAGGGCTCTCGCTGCTGCACACCATCGGCAACAACGACTCACCCAGCAAACCCGATCCGTGGATCGAGAAATACATCTTCCCCAACTCGATGATCCCCGCCGCCAGCCAAGTCGCGACCGCGCTGGAGGGTTTGTTCGTGGTCGAGGACTGGCACAACTTCGGTACCGACTACGACCGTACCCTGTGCGCGTGGAAACAGAATTTCGACGCGGCATGGCCGCAACTGGCCGCGCACTACGATGAACGCTTCAAGCGCATGTGGCATTTTTATCTGTGCACCTCGGCCGCGGTGTTCCGCACCCGCCGCGACCAACTGTGGCAGCTCACGCTGTCACCGAACGGTGTGCCCGGCGGCTACCGCGTGCCGCGCTGAGCGTCGCGGGGCTCCGCGCTCAAGCCCGCGTCGCGCCGGCGCGGCATCGCACCGCTGCGCACGTCGTGGATCACGCAGCGCAAAACCATGCGCGCGTCGCCCAGCAATGTACGTTGGCGTACCGAGTCCCTGGTTCGTAGCGCGTATCTTGATGTCTGCATCAAGCGCCCGGCGGATGAAGCCTTCGCTTGAACGCATGCGCGATGTCGCCCGTTTCGATCTCGCAACCGGGGATGC
>NZ_JBTSRB010000072.1:0-9917 GCF_054637675.1 Metallibacterium sp. | reverse complement strand
CATGGCGTGCCTGGCCAGCACCGGCTTGGTTGCCATCCATCCGGCGTTTGAGATGCCACCAGCTCCTTCGTGCAGCGCGGCGCTGGACATCGACGCGCTGGCTTGCGCATGTGCCGGGATCGCAGTGGCGCTCTGCTGCGCAGCGAATGCCGGGGATGCCAGAAGCAATCCGCCAAGCAGAACAGGAACAAAACAGCGCATGAATCTCTCCCGGGAGTAGATGTGAACAGACAGGCAAGGTTCATGTCTCTTACGGGGGCTTGATATTTCTGTCAACTTACAGAGCCCATATTTAATGTGATTGATCCGTAACTAATATTAGTTCGAACGTAACTACCGACTCGTGTGTCGAAAGATGGTCAATTCAAACGGGATTCCTCAGCCCCAGGCCGTGAGCAACTGTCCTGCACAAGGCCGAACCGTCACTGCAGCAATGGGTCCAACGACCGTCGTTCCAGCCCGGCACGTCCACGGAGGATGTTCAGCAGGCGCTGCACGCCATGCGCGAGACCGCACCCACGCCGAGGATTGGGGCGAGGACTACGAAAATTCAGCCGCCAACAATGAGTTCAGCCCGACGCCTGCGCTACGGGCAAGGCGCATGCGCGCCACGGTTCACGCTGAAAGCTCGGATGCGAATGGACTCAGCGCGCGCCGAGTTAGTTTCCCCTTGCTGCTCGCGACACCGCCGCGGCCCCTGCGCGTCTCACCGACCGGCAGCAGTCCAGACATATTGTTCAGTGCTCAGGGCGACAGCAGCCCGTCAGGGTCAACGCCCACATCGAATGAGCGTTGATAGATCTTGACCATGAGCGACCTCCGCAGCGATGGGTGTTTCTCGTCAATCTGCTTACGAGGCCACCCGGTACCCCATCGCCCGGTAGCCGCGTTGGCGCTTGTCCCACATGCGCAGCAGCGCCGGGTGGCCGGCATCGATGAAATCAATGACGCGCACATCGCTCTTGCTGGCATGTTCCCGGTGCAAGCGGCCCGCGTATTGCTGCAAGGTGCCTTTCCACGACACCGGCATCGCCAGCACCAGGGTGTCGAGTGGCGGGTGGTCGAAGCCTTCGCCCACGAGCTTGCCGGTGGCCAGCAGAATGCGCGGCGCATCAGGCGGCAGTGCGCCCAGCTCCGCGATCAGCGCCGCGCGCTGCTTCCTGGACATGCGGCCGTGCAGAACGAATGGCGGCGGAACCCTTCCATCCAAAGCGGCCTGAATGGCGTCGAGGTGGTCGGTGCGCTCGGTCAGCACCAGTACTTTGCGACCCGCGTCATGGGCACGCTTGACTTCTGTTGCGATGACATCCGTCCGCTCCGCGTCGTGGGCAAGGTGTCGAAACACATCCTGAATGCCGGCCGTGACGGGGAGATCGATGCGTGCATCGCGCATATGTGGCACAACCACAAGATCACGTGGAGCACCGACCGGATTTGATGCCGTGTGCCGGATCGGCCCGCACTGCATGAAGATGATCGGCTGCTGGCCATCACGGCGGATCGGCGTCGCGGTCAGGCCGAGCACATACCTCGCCTTGGTTCGCTTCAGGATGGCATCGAACGACACCGCGCCCACATGGTGGCATTCATCGACGATGACCTGGCCGTAGCGTTCCACGAGCGGGTGGACGTCACCGTGCCGCGACAACGACTGCATCACGGCGATGTCGATCCTGCCCGTGAGCTGGGCCTTGCCGCCGCCCATGGTGCCAATGACACCCTTGCCGGCGCCAAGGAAGGCCTGCAGACGCGCCTGCCATTGCTTCAGCAATTCGGTGCGATGCACCAGCACCAGCGTGCTCACGCCGCGCCGCGCGATCATCGCCGCGGCGATCACGGTCTTGCCGAAGGCGGTCGGCGCGCACAGCACGCCCGCGTCGTGGCGCAGCATCGCAACGGCGGCTGCTTCCTGATCGCGGCGCAGTGTCCCGACAAAGCCGACCGCGATCGCCTCACCCGCGTATCGCTCGTCGCGCAACTCGCAACGGATGCCGTTGTCGGTCAGCAATGCCTGCACGGCCTCAAGACACCCACGCGGCAGCGCGATATGTTGCGGGTAGTTTTCGGCGCGGCCAATGACGCGGGGTTTGTCCCACACCGACAGCCGCATGGCTTGCGCCCTGTAAAACGCCGGATTCTGAAACGCGGCCAGGCGGATCAGGCGGTTGGCCAGCGACTGGGGCAGCCGTGCCTTCTCGAAGTAGAGCTGATTCGCCAGCGTCACCGCCAGCGTGTCCGGCAGCGTACCCGATAGTTTCTGCTGCGCCGGAATGGCTCGCTGCCAGGGCGTCGCCAGATCCTCTTCATCGATGAAGGTCACGTCCAGCGGATGCGCGCCACCCGAGGCACGCAGGATGGTCGGCTCGATATCGTGGGTCGCCATGGGCTGGATGCAGGCCAAGTAAGCCCACTGGTCGGGACACGGGCGCAGGTCATGATCGACGAACACGCTGCCGCCGTGCTCACGCGGCTTCTTCTGCAGCGGCAGGGCGATCAGGTTGCCGAAGCCGCCCTTGGGCATCGTGTCCTGATTCGGAAACAAGCGATCATAGGAGTCGAGCTTCAGTTGTCGCGTGCGCGCGCAGGTATGGCTGATGAGGGCCGTGCCCAGGCGCCGTGCATTGCGCGCCGACACCCTGTCGCTGAAAAATATCCAGGCGTGAGCACCATTGCCGGATCGGGAAATCTCCAAGGCGACCGGTACGCCGAGTGCGTCGCACGATTGCGCGAAAGCGCGCGCGTCTTCCCGCCATTCGCTCTCGTCGAAATCGACGGCGAGGAAGCAGCAGGTATCGTCCTCCAGTAATGGATAGACCCCGACCGTGTGCTTGCCGGCCAGATGGTCATGGATCACCGCATCCGACAGCGGCACCAGCAGGCGATGCGCGCAGTCGGCGCATTGGATGCGCGGCTTCTGGCAAGCCTCGGCGCGCGATGCACTCGCACCATCGCCGGCTCGCGCGCTGCGGGCCGCGTCGCCATGCACAGGGATCTTGCGGGTAAATCGGTCGTTGGCGCAGGCCGGTGAATAACCCGACTTGCCCAATGCCATGCTTTCCCAGCGCAGCGCGTGGACATCCGTGCGGCCACGGAACAGGCGGCGGAACAGCGTCACCTTCTCCTGCGTCGAGAGACGCGACGGCTCGGGTTCCGGCGCCGGCGGCGCGGGCTTCGTTGGCAGCCGCCAATCGATGCCACGCGATTCCAGCAACGCGATCAGGCGGGCGTTTTCGGCTTGTAGCGCCGCCATGGAATCAGGCTCAACCATCGATCCCGTACTCGAACAGAACGTCATTCATGTCACCGCCCAAGCCCCAGCCGAGGTTCTGTGCTTGCTGGATATCCGCATGATCATGCCGCAAGGCTTGCCACTCAGGCGTAGTGATAGCGGCACGACACGATGGCCAGCGCATTGGCCTCGACGGTATAGACCAGTCGCTGGGTATCATCGATGCGCCGCGACCAGTAGTCGGCGAGGCTTTCGCGCAATGACTCGGGCTTGCCGATCCCCTCGAACGGATGGCGCATTGCATCCTGGATCAACGCGTTGATGCGCTTCAAGGTCTTGCGATCCTGCCCCTGCCAGTACAGGTAGTCGCTCCAAGCGGCCGACGTCCAGAGCAGCCGATCAGGCATCGGCGAGGATGCGTGCGCGCACTTTGCCCTTGCGCAACTGGCCGATCGATTTCGCCAGATGGGCGGCGTTGGCCGGGGTCTTGAGCAGATGAACCGTCTCCACCCAGCTATTCAAGGTGTCCAGCGACATCACCACTGCATCGGGCGCATCGCGGCGCGTGATCACGGTCATGTCGGCATTTTCTACGACGCTGTCAATGACTTGCTTGAGGTTGTTGCGGGCCTCGGAAAAACTGACGACGCGCATAGGACTTGTCCGGTGAGTGGTACAAGTATAATGAAGTTTCGACGGGCCGTGGTTGAAGCCAACAGGCCGTGTTTGTGCACCAGTACACGCGGCGGGTTGACACCGCGCTGGGCACGATGACCGACGCGGCGGCCGGCGCTGTGCGTCGGTGTGCTTATGCTCGGCGAGCGAGGTCAGCTCGCCAGCTTGGCGCTGGCGAGGCGGTTGCGGCTTGCGCGGCGGCTTGCACCGGCCAGTGCCCGGTGCACCTCGGGCGGGATCCGCACGCGGAACTGACCGCTGAGCAGCCGGAGTTTCGAGGTGAGCCGGATTGACGACTGGTCGCACGCCCTGCGACTCGAGTGACTATCCTTGCGTGCATCCCTTCAGGAAATCCCTGCGCATGGCCGCCGCCACCGATCCGCTCGCCACGTCGCTGCTGCGGTTTCTGCCCGCCGATGGCGGCAGTCTGGGCAACGAGGCCCTGCGCCGGCTGCTTTGCGAACGCCTGGGCCGTGTCGTCACCATCGACTGGACCCGGCGCGAGACCGTGTGCGCCAACCTGCGCGTGCTGGTCAAACGCATCCTGCGCCAGTACGGCTATCCGCCCGACAAGCAGGAGAAAGCCACGCAAACCGTGCTGGAGCAGGCGGAGCAGCTGTCAGGCCTGTGGGCGGCGGCAACGCCGTAGTGGATGTGATCGACGAGAATCGATCGTTCTGGCGCACTGACCGCTGATCTCGATGCGATCGCATGCTCGCGCCGATTCCATGAGGCGGTATCCATACCCGGCGCGCAACGAAGCGCTCGCGCATGTGCTCGGGCGATCGCCGGTGAATTTTTGTACTCTGGACTTGAAGCCGCCTGATGGTGCGATCACTTCTGGGAGTATCCACGGATGCCTCGCCCCCCAATCCCTGTTGATGCTGCGCTGCATGGGGGCCTGTCGGCGCTGCACCGCCTGCTGGTGGAGCACTTCGACAATCGGGATGCCTTCATGGCCGCATGCCTGGACGTCGGCTGTCGGGTACTCGGGCTTTCGACCGGCATCGTGGGCCGGATCCGGGGCGACGATTACGAGGTGCTCGACCGACACTCGCCGTTGATCGAGATCCAGCCGGGCCATCGCTATCCACTGGGCGATACCTGGTGCGCGGCGGTCGTCACCTCGCGCCAGACGCTGACCCATGCCGGGACCGACGCGATCGAGCCGATGCGCAGCCATCCGGCCTATGGCGGGCTGCAGCTGGAGGCGTACATTGGTACGCCGATCGTGGTGGATGGCGCCGTCTTCGGCTCCCTGAGCTTCAGCGACACCCGGGCACGCGCGACGCCGTTTGCCGCGGACGAGATCGGCCTGGCCGAATCGATCGCGGCATTGATTGGCCATTTCATCGAGCGCCAGCGCGCCGAGACCGGTCGGCAGACGCGCGACCAGTTTTACCGCAGCGTGGCCGAAACGCTGCCGCTGCTCCACGCCGACGCACCGCGTGAGCGATCGGATGTGATGGGGCAGGTCGCCTCGACGCTGGCGGACATCATGGGCCTGCCGCTGGTATGGGTCGGCCGGCTCGAACCGGAGGCCCTCTGGGTGCAGGTCGTCGGGGTTGCGGGACCGGCGTGCGATTACGTCACGACGCTAGCCCTCACCGCCGATCCCGCACGACCCGAAGGGCAAGGGCCGATGGGGCGGGCGCTGCGCACGGGCGAGGCATTGCTCACTGCGTTTAGCGATCCGCTGTTCGCGCCCTGGGCGGATCGGGCGCGGCGCTGCGGGCTTGGCTCCAGCATCGTCGCCGCGGCACGAACGCAGGACGGAGGACACGTGGCGCTGTCCGTCTATGCGTCGGAGACGGAGCACTTCACCCCCGATCTGCTCGATTGGACCCAGCGTCTCGCGCGGGAGCTGGCTGCTTTCTGGAACCACCAGGATCTGCTCCATCGACAGGACCGGCTGGTGCGCTATCAGGCTGCCCAGCGCGAGATCCAGGCCGCGCTGCTGAAGCAGCCCGACCCGCTGTCGATCTATCGGGTGTTGGCCGAGGCGCTGGTGCGCCATGCCGGCGCCGATGCGGTCGATGTGTTCAGCGCAGGCGATCCAGGTCCGACGCTGCGTCGCGTCATGCTGATGGGGCCTTTGGCTGAAGCGGCCCGTGTCTTGCCGCTGCCCCCCAAGCAGCCGCAGGGGACGACCAGTGCCACGGTCACCCTGGCCTTCAGTGCGCGGACCCCGGTGATCCGGGTGCATCCCGCGCGTGATCCATCCATTCCGGCGCAATGGCGCGGCACGGTGCTCGAGGGGGTCGGCGCGGTGGGCGCATGGCCCGTCTTTGGCACGCCGGATGCGGAGCCCGAGGCCGTGTTTGCGGTTGTTGTAAACGATCCGGACACGTTCACCGCAGAGCTTCGCGTCCTCATCGGTGAGATTGCCGAGGCGGCGGGTCTTGCGCTGCGCCAGTTCCATCAGCAGCAGGCACTGGTGTTCGAGCACGAGCGCCAGGAGCACTTGGCGCTGCACGACCCGCTGACCGGACTGCCCAACCGGCGTGCGCTGGAGCATCATCTGGAGGGCGCGCTGGCACGCGCGCGGCGCCATCGCCTGCTGCTCGCGGTCGGCATGCTCGACCTCGACGATTTCAAGCCGATCAACGATCGCTTCGGCCACGAAGCCGGGGATCAGGTGTTGATCGACGTGGCCAGGCGCCTGAAAGGCGCCCTGCGGGACCACGATTATGTCGCCCGTCTGGGCGGCGACGAGTTCGTCGTCGTGCTCGAGGACGTCGCGAGCCTCGACGATCTGACGCCGCTGCTGGAGCGGATGCGGGCGCGCTTGGCCGAGCCCATGGTGATCGGCACCTACTCCACGGGTCTGCACGCCAGCCTGGGCATCGTGGTCTATCCGCTGCACGAGGGCGCCGACACGGGTCACTTGCTGCGCCTGGCCGATCAAGCCCTGTATCGGATCAAGTCGCAGAAGCCCCCCCGCGCACAGTGGTGGAGCTTTCCCGTGTCTGAGCCGCCGCCGGCTGCCTTGTCGCCCGTCGAAGTCGACATCAGCGAATTGCTGCCCTATGGACCGCTGGCACAGCGCATGCTCGGGCCGATCCAGTCCATCCACCACGAGTGGGCCGAGTCCTTCGTCGATGCGTTCTATGCCCGTCTGGCTGAGCACGCAGGACCCGCGCAGATCCTGGACGCGCTCACCACGCAGGAGTTCGAGCACCTGAAGGCCAAACAGCGCGAGCACCTGACGCTGCTGCTCGATCCGGCGCTCAGCGAAGATGGCCATCGCCAGGCGGCAACCCGCGCGGGCCGCATCCATGGCATGGCCGGCATCGAAGACGCCTGGGTTGCCGAGAGCGTCGCGCTCTTGCGCGCACAGCTCGATGAACAACTGGCGCCGCTGACCCGTCGCGACCGACGCACGCTGCTGGTCATGCACCGACGCCTCGCACTCGATTACCAGTGGCAGTTGGAAGGGTCGCGTGCGGCCCAGCTCGCCCGCGATGGCATTCTCGTACGCATCAGCACCATCGCCTGGTCAGCGGATCGCTACCTCGAACTGATCCAGCGTGTGGCCGATACCCTGCTCACCCTCGACGAAGTCGCCGGGTGCGCGATCGGGCGACCGGATGCAAGTGGCCGGTTTCAGTTTGAGGCGGTGGCCGGCGGCGAGGCCTTCGTCGACTATCTGCGAGCGGTTGAGCGCGGCGTGCCCCCGGATATTCGGGCCGAGGCCGAACGCGTGGAGGGCGGCGTGGCGATGGGCCGTGCCTGGCGCAGTGGCGAGATCCAGCGCACGCTCAACTATGCCACCGATCCGGTCACGATCACGTGGCGCGAGGTGGCGCTGGGCATGGGCATTCGGTCCAATGCAGCCCTCCCGCTGCGCATGCCGCAGGGCACCACCGAAACTGTGCTGACCCTGTACTCACCGTTCGTGGGCGGCTTCTCCAGCGCGGGTCAGCAGGCGTTCCTGCTGCACGTGCAGAGCCTGCTGGATCTTGCCTTGGCGCGGTTGCTGCCCAAGCTCGAGGGTGTCGAGGCGGTCCCCTACCTTCTGCGTGACCGCTGGCGCGCCAAGCTGGCGACCGATGACCTGGTGATGTACTACCAGCCGGTGATCGATCTGCGTCAGGGCCAGGCGGTCGAGGTCGAGGCGCTGGCCCGCATCCGCGAGGACGACGGTCTGATCCTGCCGGCCCGTTTCCTGTCGGCATTCGGCGAGGACGACCTGCTGATCCTGTATCGCCAGGGGCTGGCGCAGGCGCTCGCGGCGCGCCGGGAGTGGGACGCCGATGGGCTGCCGCTGGGTATCGCCGTCAACCTCCCGTCGCGCGCACTGCTCGACCGGCGCTATGTGGGCATCACCCGGGAGGCGCTGGAGCGATATCCCTGTCCAGCCGAAACCTTGGTCCTCGAAATCCTCGAGTCGGAGTGGCTGGAAGAGAGTCCGCAGGCCGAGTCCGGCCTGCTGGCGCTCAAGGCGCTGGGCGTCCAGCTTGCCGAGGACGATCTGGGCTCGGGCTACAGCACGTTGAGCCGGCTGCGCCACCTTTCCTTTGATCGCGTCAAGATCGACCAGACGCTGGTGCGCCAGATCGCGCGGCAACCGCTGCGGACGCTGCGCTTCGTGAACCAGTTGACGCGGCTGGGACACGATCTCGGCGTCAAGGTCGTCGTGGAGGGGATGGAGACTCCGGGCCTGGTGGAAGCGGCGATGATTCTCGGCGCGGATCTGGGTCAGGGGTATGCTCTCTCGCGCCCGATGCCGCGCGCCGAAGTCGCGGACTGGTGCAGAAGCTTCCGCTGGGCGTGCGATCCCATGGTGCCTCGCACCGCACTCGGAGCACTGGCGGACTTCATACTCCGGGACGAGCGGCTGCGGATGTTCATGGACGATCCTGCGATGGTCGAACGAATCGTTCACACGCCATGTCGGGTGCGGTCCTACCTCGATGTGATCGGTATCGAGGGAACCCGGCTGGATCAGATCCTTCGGGTTCTGCATCAGGCCGCGCTCCAACACGGGCCTGCCAGCTTGGACTACGCCGCAGCGCGCGATGCATTCGTGCAGTGCCTGGTCGAGGAGCGGATCCGTGTCGAGGAAAGCGGTTGATTGATGCGCGCTTTTGAAGCCGCCCCCTGAAACCGGAGATCAAGAACCCGGGTTTGTGGTGGAAGAATTGCTGGTGGTTGTCAGTCTCTCCAAGCCGCGATGAATCGAACGTCAGTGACACTTCAAGAAGGCCCCATGTCATCGCGCTATCTGAAAGTCGTCCCCACCATCGTCCTGCTGGACATCTTGGCTGCCGCTGGCGGTGCTCTTGGCAGCGCCCATCCTCGTCCAGATTGGGCTCTTCTCGGGCAAGTCGAGCAGACCATTCGGGCCGCCGCATGGAACCATCGAACCGATGGGCGCTGATGTGAACCGTCCATAGTCAGTCACACCCTGACGCAGGCTGCCCGCCACAAGATGCCACTCTTGAAGCAGAGAATCACCCATCCAAGCCATGATTCCGCACCACCACTCCACCGAAATGGGAGGCTCACCGATGAAGCGATATCTTGCCTGCTTGCCGGCAGCGCTGCTTGCGTTCGCCCCGCTGTGCGTACAGGCGGCAGCGGCGCCGATTCACCTGAAGGCCTATCGGTCGCTGGTGAAGTTTGCCTCGCCACGGTTCTCGCCCGACGGCACGCGCATTGCCTTCCTCACGATCAAGCCCGACTTCGTGCACGATCGCTACGCGACGACGCTGCGGGTGGTGGACACCCGCGGCGGCGCACCGGAGGCGCTGGTGCGCGGCATGCGCGATCTGCAGATGCCGCGCTGGTCCCCCGACGGCCGCACACTCGCCTTCATCGCCAAAGTCGCGAAGCAAAAAGCCGAGATCTACACCATCCCCGCGAGCGGCGGAACGCCCCGATGCATCAGCGACGCGCGCAATGGCGTCGAGCAATTCGCCTGGAGCCCCGACGGCAAGACGATCGCCTTCGTCACCCCCGACAATCCGCGGGTGAGCGCGAAAGCCAAGCGCGCGCACCATGATCTCTT
>NZ_JBTSRB010000071.1:1319-9988 GCF_054637675.1 Metallibacterium sp. | reverse complement strand
CGTGCAAGGTAAGCATCATCGGCCGACTGACGATGGCGATAAAGCCATAGCGCAGATAGAAGTGCTTGGCTTCATTGTCCTTGGCATCGACGACGAGCGCGTAAACCCCGCTCTGCTGTCCGACCAGAGCGCAGCGCTTGATCGCGTCCATCAGCAGCCACAGCCCGTAGCGCTTGCCTTGCCGCTGCTGATCGACGGCCAGGCGTGCCAGCATCACTGCCGGCACTGGATGTCGCGGCAGCGCTCTGGCTTCGTCGGCACTGAGATCCTGTCGTGCGATCTGGCAATTAATTGCTCAGGGTGTAGTAGCCGAGGATGCGCTTGGGCTCGGCCGAGTCGGTCAGCACGAAGGTGCGTGAGACATGCTGCGCCTGGTGCTTGGGGCAGCCTTGGTCCGCAGAAAATCGTTGGGGGGCGGCTTGTGCGTATTCCGGTGAAACCCGCCACACGTTCCACTCTCAAACCCGCCACCCGGAATGCTCTCAAAGCGGCCACACGGAACACTCTCAAACTCGCCACCGTTTCCAGACTCAAACCAGCCGCCGGCAAATTTGCCAGATCGTCAGAGCTTCAGCTCAGAGTGTGAGCCGATGCGTTCCAGGCGCAGGATCTGCAGATCCTTGTTGCCTTTCCTTTTGTCGACTGGCTTCGCGTAGATCAGCACCAAGTCAGGGTGTATGTGGATGTCCCGAGCATCGCCCCAGTTCCCGGCCAGCGCATGGTCTTGATAGCGCTCAGGCAGCTGGCTGTCGTTTGCCAGAAGCGCGATCACCGCACGCAGGTCAGCATCGATCGTCTTTGCGTAGGAGCTCTTCAGCTCGCGCTTGTAGTCAGCCTTGAACTGGGACGAACGCTTAATCGTCCGCATTCAGGTCCGCCATCAGTTCGTCAACGCTGGCGAAGCTCTTGCCGCCACCTTCCTGCAGCTCCTTGATCGCAGCAAGCGTCTTGGGGCCGGGACTCATGAAGTCCATGGGATTCACATCGCCCCGGGCAGCGGCAGCGACCGCCATATTGAGATAGCCGCCCAAACTCAAACCCATGGCATCAAGCGCGACCTCAGCCCGACGACGAACGTTCGGATCAATCCGGACACTGAAGGGAGGCGAGGCTGACGCGGTGGAAGTGCGGCGCTGAGCCACCATGTTCATCTCCTAAAATTGCCGTTTAATGTGCTACATAGTAATACATTATCCGCCGTTTGCAACCTGCCAAGCCCCTCAACACCTACCCATCCGCCGCCCCCGGCCGCTGATCACGGCGGGGTTTTCCGCGTGGCTGGCCGGTACCTGCTTGCTCGTGCACTTCGGTGCCCATCGACCAGCCAGTACCCGTTGTACGTCGACTCGACGGCAATGCCTGCCAAGTCCGACTGATACGGTGTCAGGTCGGCAAGAATCCGCGGCAGATCATTGCGGCGTCGACACTGCAGCAGCGACTTGCCGTCGCCATCCATGACCGCCAACACGTTGTTGCTGGAATGCAGATCGATGGCTGCGTAAAGTGACAGGGCTGCCTCCTGTCGCTGGGCGACGTCGAAACGTGGTGTCTCGAACGTACCGCCAAGCGCGGGAGGCGGCGACATGAGTTTTCAGGGCGCCCGGATTTCGTTCAACAAATCCGGGTGCCGATCAAGCACCCGCAACAGCTTCACCAGCGCCAGCGGCGGCTTGGTCTTGCCGTTCTCGTAGCGCGAGAACGCATTGACCCCGCCGCCGAAAGGTGCGGTTCGTTAGCTGCGCCTTGAAGCGTATGCATATTTAGGTTAGATTGCAACCGTTCAACGTAAATGAGGATCGAAAATGATGCAGCCTATCAAGCCTGAATCCTTCCGCGACCTGGTGACCTCCGGCGCGGTGAAGTCGGCCACGATTCGAGGGCAGAAGGGCGGCTATGCCGTGTTGGCCTGCGTCGGCATG
Organism: Metallibacterium sp.; assembly: GCF_054637675.1. NCBI lineage: Bacteria > Pseudomonadati > Pseudomonadota > Gammaproteobacteria > Lysobacterales > Rhodanobacteraceae > Metallibacterium > Metallibacterium sp. Next base: position 8,069 of record NZ_JBTSRB010000071.1, on the reverse strand, counting down.
CAGCAGCGACCGCTGGGCACACGCACCGGCGCCGTGCGTCTGTTCAGCACCGCCGACACCGCCATCAAGTTGCTGCGCGGTCTGGGGGTGTATCACGCCAAGCTCGACATGACGCACTACGAGGCCGGCAGCTTGCGGCCTGCGCGGCCGGACATAGCGCGGAAGAATCGCGAGGCCAATGCCGCGCTGGAACACGACCGCTGGTTCCGCGACCAGGTGGTGAGCACCAAGGCGAAGATCGAGCGCGGCGAAATGCGATTGATCCCCCACGACGAGTTCTGGGACGGGATCGAGGCGTATGCCCGCGAACTGGTGGCCAAGCGCGACGTCGACAACAAGGCGGTCAAGGGCAAGGCACCGGCCAGCCGAAAGGCTGGCTGATCCATGCAGGTTCACTACACCGCCGACGCCGACGAGGACATGCGCAACATCGTCCGCTTTGGCATCGAAAATGATCTTCCCGACCCAGCGGCGTATGTGCGAGGGTTGCGCGATCGCACGATGCACATGGCCACCATCAAGCACCCCGGCCGCAAGGGCAGGGTCGATGGCACGCGGGAGTGGGTGCTGACCGGCACGCCGTACATCGTGGTGTACGTCCAACGCGTTGCCGGCATCGAGGTATGGCGCGTGTTGCACGGCGCGCGGCAGTGGCCATGATCGGCGAGATGGTCGCAGCCGACCTCGTTGAACCGCGAACTTGCCTATCGCGCGGCCAAGCCGCGCCCCACTCGACAGCGCCGGGATGGATCGGCGCTTAGGGTGGAGGGGTGAGACTCCGAATCCTTCCCTGCCCTGAACGGCGGGGCTTGTTGCGTCACCGGGTCAGCGTCCTGCTTCCTTGATCGCGAGCAGCCAGATCGTGGTGCGGCAGTGGCCAAGGATCGCTGCCCGACTGCGCATCCCCGCCCGCGAGCAACAGCGCATGGCGGCGGCGTTCCGCCTCACCGACCGGTGAGCTGCAACAGAGGCAGCAGCAGCTTGCTTCACGCATGCGAGCGGCGGTAAGCTAGCGCGCGAGGGCGATAGTCTGCGCCCGTGCCGCACACTCATTAAGGAGGATCGCCATGAAGGTCTATCGTGTGTTGCTGGCAACCGCGCTCGCGCTCGGCATGGTCGGCGTGGCGCAGGCCAATCCCGTGGCCATGCTCTACAAGGTGCACGGCAAGGTCATGGTCAACCAGGGGCAGAAGTTCATCGTGGCCAAGGCGGGCATGCCGCTCAGCGCCGGCGACCGCATCTTGGTGATGGCCGGTTCCAACGCCAGCATCGAATACGGCAGCGGTTGCACGCTGAACCTGGTGCCCAACTCCTCGATCACCGTCACCCCGGACTGCAAGGCAGTGGCCGATCCGCGGCAGGGCAGCACCGCGGCGATGGGTGATCCTCCCACCGATTACACGCCGGCGGTGATCGTCGGTGGCGTGGTGGTGCTCGCGGCCCTGGTCGCGAGCGGCGGCGGATCCAGCAGTCACCCCATCAGCCCCTGAGTCGGGCGCGTGTCCACGATCTCCGGCCCGGCCTTGCGCCGGGCCGTTTTCGTTTCAGCCGGGCGCAACGTCGACCACACCCGATCCTGGCCGCAGCGGCTGATCGCACCTTGCGCCATGCTGGTGCTGGCCGCGGCGCTGCTGCTCGGCGGCGGCACCATGCAAGGCCTGCCTGGCGATGCCATCGTCATCGCGCTGGGGCTGCTGCTGGCGGTGCTGCTGGTGGTGGCGTGGCCCGCGCACCTGCTGCGCGACCATCGCGCCGAATGCATCCTGCTGCTGGCGGTGCTGCTGCTGCCCTTGCTGCAGTTGCTGCCGCTGCCGCCCGCGCTGTGGACCGCGTTGCCCGGCCGCGCCGCGCTGGCCGCAGAGCAGGCCAGCGTCGGCATCGCGCCGCACTGGGCGCCACTCAGCCTCGATCCGGCCGGCACCTGGCGCGCGTGGCTGGCCATGCTGCCGGCGGCGACGCTGTTCGTGGCCGCGCTCACGCTGTCGCGGCGCGAGTTGCTGCGCCTCACCCTGCTGATCCCGTTGCTGGCGCTGGCCGGTGCGCTGCTGGGCTTCGCGCAGGTGGCGGGTGGGCCGGACAGCCCGTTGCGGCTGTTCGCCTACACCCAGCGCAGCAGCGCCGAGGGCTTTTTCGCCAATCGCGATCACTTCGCCGACCTGCTCAACATCGGCATGCTGCTGAGCGCCGCCTGGCTGATCGCGCTGTGGCTGCAGCCGGGTGCGCGCGCCGCGCGCCGCGCGCTGACCATGGCGGTGGCGTGGGTCACCCTGGCCAGCTTGCTGGTGGCGCTGCTGCTGACGCAATCGCGCGCCGGCGTGGCGCTGGGCGCGCTGACCCTGACCGCCATCGTGGTGCTGGCCTGGCGCGCCGGCCAGGCCAAGCCGCGGCTGGCGCGGCGCATGGCGTTGGCGTTGCTGGTGATCGCCATGCTGGCGCTGCAGTGGGGTCTGTATGCGGTGCTGGCGCGCCTGCACCAGGACCCGTTCGAGGATGCGCGCTGGTGGATCATGCGCACCACCTGGATCGCCGCCCAACACTACGGTTGGCTGGGCAGCGGCATCGGCAGCTTCGTGCACGTGCTGCCGCAGTTCCAGGCGCGCGCCACGCTGATCCCGCCCTACGTCAACCATGCCCACGACGATTATCTGGAGCTGTGGCTGGAGGGCGGCATGCCGGCGCTGCTGCTGATGCTGACCTTCGTGGGCGGGTGGGCGTGGCGCAGCCTGCGCGCGTGGCGCGCGCCGATCGCGGACGATCCATCCGATGGCGCCGCCACGCTGTCCGCGCTGATCACGCGTGCTGCGTCCGTGGGGGTATTGGTGCTGCTGCTGCACGCCACGGTCGATTACGCGCTGCGCACACTGGCGCTGGAGGCCACGCTGGCGATACTGTGCGCCTGGTTGGCGCGCGGCGCTGCGTTGCGCAAGGGACGTGGCACGCGCGCCGCACCGCTGCCGATTGCATGACATCGCAGCGGATGCCACAAAACCGCAAAAGGTCGGCAGCCATTGCGCGCGTGGACGCCGCCAAGCGCGGCGGCGATATCGACCTGCTGATCGAAGCCGTGCAACTGCCCGCAGTCGAGTCTTTCATGCGCAAGGTGCGCTTTCTCGGCAAGCTCGAAGACGCTCTCGGCGAACGCAAGATCGATGTCGTCATCCAGCATCCCGGCGACACTTGCGCCATCGTGTGCATCGCCCACGAAACCGGGATCGAGCTGTGAACATGACCGCGCAACCCACCCCCATCGCGCCCGAACCGCTGGTCAGACAACCGCGCGCCGTGCTGGCGCGGCATCCGCGGGTGAATTTCGCCATATTGTTCGGATCGCTGGGAGGGAGAGGGAGCCAAGCCGCTGTACTCCCCTCTCCTCCCGGGAGAGGGGCAGGGGGTGAGGGTACGACGCTTGCCACAATCTGCACGCAGCCAGAGTCTTTCGGCGCATCCGAACCCTCACCCCAGCCCTCTCCCGAGGGGAGAGGGAGCCTCCCAGCATCAACAACAACCTGCGGTGGCTGTGGATGCGGTTTGTCAACGAAGCGGATAAGCATGGATCATTCCAGCCTTTGACATCCCCGCGCAGGCGGGAGGCGCTTCACCAACAGCGAAGCTGATCATCCAGACACAATGCCTTTTTGTCGTCGTCCCCGCGCAGGCGGGGATCCAGCCCGCAAATGCCCATGGATTCCCGCTTTCGCGGGAATGACGAATCCGAATGGGCGTACAGTCGCCAGCGCACCCCAAGTTCCTTGTCATCCTGAGCGCAGCGAAGGATCTCAGCCTCACTCCACAGCCCATTGAACACAGCCCCATGCGCCTGACCCCCGAACAAGCCGCCATCATCCGCAGCGCCGCCGCCGAGGTCTTCGGCACGGATGCGCGCGTGTGGCTGTTCGGCTCGCGCGTGGATGACGCCAAGCGCGGCGGCGACATCGACCTGCTGATCGAAACCCCGGATCGGCTCGCGCCTGCCGAGCTGGTGCGGCGTCGCACGCGCTATGCCGCGCGCCTGTATCGCAGTCTTGGCGAGCAACGCATCGATATGGTGATCACCGCGCAGGGCGAGCCCGATCCACGCCCCGTGGTGGCCGAGGCCCAGCGCCACGGCATCCTGATGGTGGAGGCATGATCGCGCACAACCGACTCGCTGCCGCTACCTGGGAAGCCGACCAGCACGCCCGCGTACTCACCGAGTCGCTGGCGGACTGGCATCGCCAGCCGGCCCCGGACTTGCCGACATTGGAGATGGACCGCGGCAAGGTACGCCTGGTGGACCAAGTGCTGTTCCGCTTCATCAAACTGCAGGACGTGATGGGCGAGCGCCTCGTGCCGGCCACGCTCGACGCGCTGGCTGAGCCTTGCGACAGCCTGAGCATGCGCGATCGTCTCAACCGGCTGGAAAAGCTTGGTTTCGTCGACGTGGACTCCTGGCTGGCTTGGCGCGACGTGCGCAATCGGCTCGCCCACGAATATCCCGATCATCCCGAATTGCGCTACGCCGCGCTGCTGGCAGCGATCCAAGCCGCACAAGAGTTGGGCGCGCTGTATACAGACTGGCGACAGCACCTGCACGCGCAACGATTGCTGCCCGGCGCTACACCATGATCATTCCATACTTATCCGATCAACTGACAAGACCACCACCGGTAGGGTTCTCCCAGCATCAAAACAAGGCTATTTGCTAAAAGTGGTTGGAAGCACCGGGCTTTCAACCAGCGCCAGCGGAGAACAGACGGCGTATCATCAAGGATGATACGCTGCGACTGTCAATCGGAGAATCACCATGCAAGTCATCGTCAAGAAGTGGGGCAACTGCGCCGCGGTGCGGTTGCCGGCCGCCGTGATGAAGTCGGTCAATCTAAGCATCGACCAGCCGGTCGAGGTTGAGGAACACGACGGCATCATCACGCTGCGTCCGGTGGTGCGGCGCCGACGTTCGCTTGCAGCGCTGATCGCCGCGACGCCCACCTTTGAGCGCCAGCCGGGCTGGCTCGACGAGGATGTCGGTCGCGAGCGTGAGGCATTCGGCGAATGAGCCCAGCGCCGAGCTCGGGCGTCGGTGCTGGTGGTTTCGACGCCGGCGACATCGTGCATCTGGATTTCACGCCCAGCGCCGGCCACGAAATGCGCGGCCCGCACTACGCGCTCGTCATCTCGCGCCGGGCCTTCAATCAGGCAAGCGGCATCGTGTGGGTCTGTCCCATCTCCCAGGGCGAGGCCGCGGCCCAGCGAGCCGGCGGCTTCCTCGTCACCCTCATGGGTGCCGGCACGCGAACGCTCGGCTCCATCCAGGTCCATCTACTGCGCGGCGTAGATACACGCGCCCGCGGAGCGCGGCGGGTTGAGAAGGTGCCGCCGCATATCCTCAACGAGGTGCTCGACATCATCGCTACGACGACGGAAATGGCGCCCTAGCACCAAGCTGTTCTGTGCAAGACGTGGTTGGAGTGCATCGCTGCCCAACCACCTTTTGCACATAGCCCAAAACAACAACCTGCGGTGGCTGTGGATGCGGTTTGTCAACGAAGCGGATAAGCATGGATCATTCCAGCCTTTGACATCCCCGCGCAGGCGGGAGGCACTTCACCAACAGCGAAGCTGATCATCCAGACACAATGCCTTTTTGTCGTCGTCCCCGCGCAGGCGGGGATCCAGCCCGCAAATGCCCATGGATTCCCGCTTTCGCGGGAATGACGAATCCGAATGGGCGTACAGTCGCCAGCGCACCCCAAGTTCCTTGTCATCCTGAGCGCAGCGAAGGATCTCAGTCTCACTCCACAGCCCATTGAACACAGCCCCATGCGCCTGACCCCCGAACAAGCCGCCATCATCCGCAGCGCCGCCGCCGAGGTCTTCGGCACGGACGCGCGCGTGTGGCTGTTCGGCTCGCGCGTGGACGACGCCAAGCGCGGCGGCGATATCGACCTGCTGGTGCAAACCGCGCAAACCCAGCCCGAAGCACTGGCCAGTGCCAGCATCGCGATGTTGGCGCGGCTGTATCGCGCACTGGGCGAACAAAGGATCGATCTGGTCCTCGACGCGCCGGCCTTGCGCGCCACGCGCGACATCATCGCAACCGCCAAAGCCACGGGGGTGCTGCTGTGAGCGACCTCACTCGCCAGCAGCGCTTGCAAGACGTGTGGCGGCAAGTCATGCGTCACCGCCACCACATGCGCCATGCCCTGGCCTCCATCGCGCCGCGCAGGCCGCTCAGCGCCGCCACGCTGGCGGATCTCGACGATGACGCCGTGCAGGACATCGATCAATTCGTGCTGCGCTTCGGCAAGCTGCAAGACGTGCTGGGCACGCGCCTGTTTCCGGCGCTGCTCGATGTGCTGCATGAGCCCTACGAAGATCGGCCCATGCTGGACAAGCTCAACCGGCTGGAGAAACTCGGCCTGCTCGAAAGCACCGAAGCATGGGAAAAACTGCGCGCCCTGCGCAACCATTTTGCCCACGAGTACCCGGACGAACCCGCATTGCGCGCCGCCTACCTCAATCAAGGCTTCGACGCGGCCGCCCGCATCGAGACGATCCTGCAACGCATCGGCCAGCGTTTCGGCCTCGACCTGGAATAGCCCATGCGCCTGACTCCCGAACAATCCGCCATGCCCCTGGCTCGTCTTCCCACACTTTCGTCTCGTCATCCCCGCGCAGGCGGGAGGCGCTTCACCAACAGCGAAGCTGATCATCCAGACACGATGCCTTTTTGTCGTCATCCCCGCGCAGGCGGGGATCCAGCCCGCAAAT
>NZ_JBTSRB010000071.1:0-1283 GCF_054637675.1 Metallibacterium sp. | reverse complement strand
GCTTTCGCGGGAATGACGAATCCGAGTGGGCGTACAGTCGCCAGCGCACCCCAAGTTCTTTGTCGTCCCTTGGGGACTTCTCCTCTGGACTTCCTTCGGTCGCGTTGGTCATCCTGAGCGCAGCGAAGGATCCCGGCCTCATTCCGCAGCCCATTGAACAGCCCATGCGCCTGACCCCCGAACAAGCCGCCATCATCCGCAGCGCCGCCGCCGAGGTATTCGGCAGCGATGCGCGCGTGTGGCTGTTCGGTTCGCGCGTGGACGACGCCAAGCACGGCGGCGACATCGACCTGTATTTGGAAACCGTGCAAGGCAGTGGTTCTGCGATACAGCAGCAAGCACGGCTGTGGAGCCTGCTGCAGCAACGGCTGGGCGAGCAGCGCATCGACATCGTGGTGCGCGCGGCGGGCACCCGTCCGCAACCCATCCACGAAATCGCGCGCCTCACCGGAGTGCCGCTGGCATGAGCGCCCTGTTCGCCCAGCAGCAGGCCCTGCTGCAACAGCAACTGCACGTGCTGACGCGCATCGAGTCGGGTCTGCGTTATTCGCTGGAGCGCCTGCCCAAGGCGCTCGCGCCGAGCGATCTCGACAATGCCGAGGTGCTCGAGCGCCTGGCATCCATCAACGACCGCTACACCAAGCTGCAGGACCAGCTCTCCGCCGCGCTGCGGCACGCCCACGCGATGATCGGCGAGCGCTATCGCGGCTTCGCGGACGTGATCGACTGGGCGGTGCGGCAGGACTTGATCGAGCAGGCCGAGGTGTGGATGGAACTGCGCGCCCTGCGCAATCGCCTCACCCACGATTACGACCTCGAAGCCGCTGCCATGCCCGAGGTGCTGCAGGCCATCCGCGAGGCCACCGAGATCCTGGCCGGCGTGATCATGCGCCTGCGCAGCCTCGGCCGGCGGTTGGGCCTGTTGCCCGCGAATCCGCCTGCGCCTTGAATCCGATCCCGCCCATGCGCCTGACCCCCGAACAAGCCGCCATGCCCCTGCCTCGTCATCCCACACTTTCCCCTCGTCATCCCACACTTTCCCCTCGTCATCCCCGCGCAGGCGGGGATCCAGTCCACCAACACACCTGGTTTCCCGTCCCCGACACAAGCATTCGGGGATGACGTTCTTTCGCGGGAATGACGAACTTCAACTGAACCCATGCGCCTGACCCCCGAACAAGCCGCCATGCCCCTGCCTCGTCATCCCACACTTTCCCCTCGTCATCCCACACTTTCCCCTCGTCATCCCCGCGCAGGCGGGGATCCAGTCCACCAACACACCT
>NZ_JBTSRB010000070.1:0-10166 GCF_054637675.1 Metallibacterium sp. | reverse complement strand
AGCTCGATGCGGCGTGCCTCGCGCGCGGCGTGCAGACGCTACTGGCGCAACCAGCGCGCGGGTTCTATCTGATCGCCGAACGCGCCGGCGCGCGCGTCGGCACGCTCATGGTCAGCTACGAATGGAGCGACTGGCGCGGCGGTGATTTCTGGTGGATCCAGAGCGTTTATGTGTTGCCCGAGGCACGGTGCGGCGGCGTTTATCGCGCCTTGCACGTGGCCACGCGAACGCGCGCGCAAAGTGCCGGTGCCGTGGGCTTGCGCCTTTACGTGGAGCAGGACAACACGCGCGCGCAACGCAGTTACGCCGCGCTGGGCATGCGGCGCACGGCTTACGCATTGTTCGAGCAGGAATTCGGCGCTTCGTGACGGCGTTCGCGCTGGCCACGGACGCGCGGGCGCAAGTCGCGCTAGGCTAGGCGTCGTAATGATTCCGTGATGACTGCATCATGCGTATCGCCCGTGCTGCCAACGCGCTTTTGCTGGGCTTGTTGCTGAGTTTTTCGGCGCAAGCCGCCGTTGTTGCCACCACGCTGGTTGCGCAGCCGGAGCTGTCGCGCTTCACCGCTGCGCTCAAGGCGACCGGCCTGGATGCGCGCCTGCGTCAGGGCCAGTGGACCGTGTTCGCGCCCGCGGACAGTGCACCGGCGTTGCCGCCACCGCCATATCGCGCGCAGGATCTGCCGGCCCTGCGCAACTGGCTGGAACACCACCTGGTGCCGGGGCGCGTGCTGCCCGCCAGCACGTCCGTGGCGCAGGCGCCGCGCAGTCTTGCCGGCAGTGGCGTGCAGTTGCAGGGCACGGCCGGGCAGCTTGTGGCCGATGATGCCCCGGTGCGCGGCGCGGCAGTGCGGGCCGACAACGGCCTGATCTACGTGCTGACGCAGCCGCTGCTGCCGTTTGCACCTTGAATATCGTCCGTGCTCGCGACCTCTTCCAGCGCGGGGTGATCGTCGGTGGGCGCTGACCACCAGCGCAGCCGGCTGCGTGGCCAGCGCGCGCAGCAATAGCTCGCCGCTCTGCGCCGCGAGCGCATCGACCTGCGGACTGCCGCGCAGCGAGATTCCCGCAACCAACAGCACCACGCCGTGGACGCTTTCTTCGCCAAGCGTCGCGCATGATCAAGCGCGCCGGGCTGAATGCAGCGGCGCGAACGCGAATTGACAAGCGCCACGCCCCGCAGCGCGGAGCCACGCACGCCGCGTGATTTCAGGCGTGCAACGCGTAAGCCTTCAGGCGCGCAGCGTACTGCTGCAACACGGCGATGCCACTGGCTTCAGCCTCGCGCACCCACTGTTGCAGGTTCTTCAGCGCCTGCTCGGGCACGCGCTGGTCCAGCGAGGCAACCAGCCGCGCGCGAAACTCGATCACGGTGCGCAGCGTCGGGCGGCGCTCAATGAGCGTTTGCATGCGCTGACGGCCCTCGCCATCGAGCCAGCGCCCGCCGTCGGCCAATGCACGACGCAGCTTGGCCGGTACCGCGCGCACGCGCTCGCTGGCCTGCGCCGCCTCGTCCTTGAGCGTGGGCATGATCACCTGACGGTAGTAATCGGTGAGCGCATGGAAACGGTGCGTGAGCACAGCCCTGAGCGTTTCTGAATCAGGCAGGTGCACGTTAGGGCGCACATCCAGCGACGGTGCGACGCGCAGCACCTTGGCCAGACGCAGCGCCTGCAAGCCGCGAATCACCACCCAGCCAATGTCGACCTCGAACTTGCGCAGCGCGAACTTGGCCGAGCTGGGAAACGCGTGGTGATTGTTGTGCAGCTCCTCACCACCGATCCACAGACCCCACGGCAAAAGGTTGGTCGAGGTATCCGCCGACTCGAAGTTGCGGTAGCCCCAATAGTGGCCGAGACCGTTGACGAAGCCGGCTGCCCAGAACGGAATCCACAGCATCTGGATAGCCCAGATGGCGAGGCCCCAGAAACCGAACAGCGCGATGCTGATCAACGCCAGCAGAGTCGGACCCATATCGGAATAGCGCGCATACACGTGGCGCTCGATCCAGTCATCGGGGGTGCCGCGGCCGTACTTTTCCTCAATGGCCTTGTCGCTGGCGGCGACGCGATACAGCTCCACGCCCTGCCAGAACACGCGCTTGATGCCGAACACCATCGGGCTGTGCGGGTCTTCCTCGGTCTCGACCTTGGCGTGGTGCTTGCGATGCACCGCCACCCACTGCTTGGTGACCATGGCCGTGGTCAGCCACGCCCAGAAACGAAAAAAGTGCGCGATGAGCGGATGAAAATCCACGCCGCGATGCGCTTGGCTGCGATGCAGATACAGCGTGACCGAGAGAATGGTCAGTTGCGTCACCACTAGCAGATACAGCGCCATGGCGCCGAAGCTGGCGTCAATGAGGCCGTGCGCAAGAAAGTTCAGTAAGGTATCGAGCATGGAAAGATCACGAAAGCGCGAAGGCGACAAAGTTTAAACCCCGCCCGCCGTACCTGCCAGCATGGTTGCGGTGCGCGGCGTCTGCCCATGACAATCTGTTCCATGTCGTCTCTCCCACCCCGGCTCGCCCTGCACGCGGTCAGCCGTCGCCGCGCTGGCCGCGTGGTCCTCAAGCCAACCACGCTGCATCTGGCCGCGGGCGAGGTGCTGGGCCTGCTCGGCGTCAATGGTGCCGGCAAATCGACCACGCTGATGCTGATGGCCGGCGTGCTCGCGCCGAGTGGTGGACGCGTGGAACTGAATGGCGCCGATCTGGGCGAAGCGCCGGAACGTGCGCGCCATCACATCGGCTATCTGCCTGAACACGCGCCGCTGTGGCCGGAGCTGAGTGTGCGCGAACAGCTTGATGCACACGGCCATCTGCGCGGCCTGCGCGGCAAGGCGCTGGCGGCGCCGCGCGAAGCACTGCTGCAGCGTCTGGATCTGGCGCCGCTGGCGCGGCGTCTGTGCGCACAGTTGTCGCTGGGCCAGCGCCAGCGCGTCGGTCTGGCCTGCGCGCTGCTGCATCAGCCTGATGTGCTGATCCTTGACGAACCCGGCACCGGCCTCGACCCCGTGCAAACCGAAAATCTGCGCGGTCTGCTGCGCGAGCGTGCCGCCGCCGGCGCTGCAATCGTGTTGTCCACGCATCTGCTGGCCGAGGTCACCGCGCTGTGCTCCCGCGCGGCCATCCTGCATCAGGGCGAGCTGCGCCACGATGCGCCACTGCGCGCCGCACACGCAATCTGGCGCGTGACGCTGGACACCAGGCAGACCGAACCCGCGCGCGCTGCGTTGACGGCGCTGGCCGAAGCCGTCGAGGTCGAGGACGCGCAACATCTGCGCGTGCAACTGCGCAACGACGCCGATGCGGCGCTACTGGCGCGCACGCTGGTTGGCGCCAACCTGACGCTGCTCGGGCTGGAACCGGCCACGCCACCGCTTGCGCGCGTGTTCATGGATATCGCCGCCAGCCGCGGCGAGCGCGCCGCATGAGCACGCTGGCGGTGCTGCGCCTGGAACTGCGCCGACTGTTGCTGCGCCCGTGGCCGTGGCTGCTGGCGGCGGCGGTATTGGCCTGGCTGGGCTGGAATGAGCTGCTCGCCGTGGGTGCCTTCCTCAAGGCGCAGGATCGCCTTGCCATGCTGCCGGCCGCGCCAGGTTTCACCGACATCGTCGCCGTACCGCTGCTGGCGCAATTCGCCGAGATCGCGCTGCTGCTGGTGCCGCTGCTGAGCATGCAGGCGCTAGCCGGCGAGCGTCGCGCCGGCACCCTGTCGCTGCTGCTGGCGCAGGGGCTTTCCGCGCGCAGCATCGTGCTCGGAAAATATCTGGCGCAGTTGCTGTGGCTGTTGGCTCTGCTGGCACTGGTGCTGCTGCTGCCACTGTTGCTGGCACCGGCCACGACGCTGGATTGGGGCAAGCTGGCGGCGGCCACACTGGGCATCGCGCTGCTGCTGGCGGGTCTGCTCGCGGTCGGCGTGGCCTGCTCCAGCTACACGCGGCAACCGCCGCTGGCGGCGGCGCTGGCACTGGCGCTGACTCTGGCACTGTGGGCCGGCGTGGCGCAGGGCCGCGCGCCGCAATTGGCCGGGCCGCTGTTGGGCTGGATCAGCCTGCCGACACATCTGCAGCCGCTGCTGCGCGGCCTGGTGAGCACCAGCGACATGGCCTATTTCGGCATCCTGATCGCGCTGGCGCTGAGCCTGGCCGTGCACCGGCTTGGCCGCGAACGGGAGCTGGGCTGATGCGCGCGCGTCTTGATGCGCTGCTGGTCTATGCGCTGCTGCTGATCGCGGCAGCAGCGCTGGGCTACCTGAGCACGCGTTACAGCGCCACCTGGGACTGGACCTACGAAGCGCGCGCCAGCGTCGCGCCACAAAGCATCGCGGTGCTGCGCGATTTGCGGCAGCCACTGCAAGTCACCAGCTACACCAGCCCGGGCAGCGGCCTGCGCGCGACCATCAGCGGCTTCATCGCGCGCTACCAGCGCTACAAGCCCAACCTCAGTCTGCGCTTCATCGATCCCGCCACCGACCCTGCTGCGGTGCGCGCCGCCGGCATCAGCGTCGATGGCGAACTGGTGCTGCGCTATGGCGATCGCAGCCTGCATCTGACGCAGTTGTCCGATCAGAGTTTCACCGACGCGCTGGCCAATCTGGCGCGTGGCGGCACACGTCTGGTGGCTTTCGTCAGCGGCGACGGCGAACGCAGCGCCGAGGGTCGCGCCAATGCCGACCTCGGCAGCTTCATGGCACAAATGGCGGCGCAAGGCGTGCGCGCGCTGCCGTTGAATCTCGCGCAGGTTGCCAGCGTGCCGCAGAACGCCAATCTGGTGGTGCTGGCCAGCCCGCTGGCACAGTTGTCGCCCGACGCGGTGCACGCGCTGGTGCAGTGGCTGCACGACGGCGGCAATCTGCTGTGGCTGACCGATCCCGGCAGCGTGCATCTTGGTCTGGCCCCGCTGGCGCGAGAGCTGGGCATCCGCGCGCTGCCCGGCGAGATCATCGACCCCAGCGGCGCCGCGGCCGGAGTACGCGATCCGCGCGTGCTGGTGGTCAGCCACTACCCGCCCGACCCGATCACGCGCGGCTTCGCGCTGGATGCGGCGTTCCCGGGCGTGGTCGCACTGGCACGCACGCAGGGCAATTGGAAGTACACGCCACTGCTGAGATCCTCGCCGCAGAGTTACACCGCCGCCGCGGGCGTGGGTGCGCCACCGGCTTACTCGGCCAGCGCTGGCGACCTGCGTGGCCCGCTGGATTTCGGCTTCGCGCTGACGCGGCTGTCGGCCAATCCGTTGCACACCGAGCAGCGCGTGGTGGTGATCGGCGATGGTGATTTCATCTCCAACACCTTTCTCGGCAACGGCGGCAACGCGGCACTGGGCACGCGTATCTTCGACTGGCTGCTGGGCGACGACACACTGGTGCACTTGCCGCCACGTGCCGCGCCCGACCGTCATCTCGACATCGGCCAGCGCGGCTTGAACGCGCTGACGCTGACGCTGGCGGCGTTGCCGCTGTTGCTGCTGGCGCTGGCCAGTGTGCTGTGGTTGCGGCGGCGGCGGCATTGATGCGGCGGCGTCTGCGCGCGCGCATCCTGTTGCTGGTCGCCGTGCTCGTGTTGATTACGGCAGCCGGCTGGTCGTGGCGACAGCAGCAGGCACAACTTGCCGCGCAACACCTGCTGGCGATCACGCCGCAAACGATCACGCACATCACGCTGCAATTGCCAGGCATGGCCGCGCGGCAATTCCGCAAGCGCGGTGGCGTATGGTGGCAACAGGCCACGCCACCGCGGCGCGCGGATGCGGCACAACTCGACGCGTTGGCACAAATTGCCGCAGCGCCGGTGCTGCGCTGGTTGCCGGCACGCGCAGTTCACGCTGATCACCTGGGTCTGACCCCGCCGCTTGCGGTGTTGTGGCTGAACGGCACATGCCTCGCCTTCGGCGGACTCGCGCCGCTGGCGCCGCAGCGCTATGTGCAGGTGCCGGATGGCCGCGTGGCGCTGATCTCGGCGCGCTACAGTCCCTATCTTGGCACCGAAAACACGCAAGCCGCCGCACATGCCGGAACTCCCTGAAGTCGAAACCACGCGCCGCGGCCTGCTGCCGCACGTCGAGAGCCACCGCGTGTTGGCCGTGACCCTGCGGCGGCCGGATTTGCGCTGGCCGGTCCCGACTACCCTGCAAGAGATCCTGCCTGGGCAGCGCATCACGCGCATCGAGCGCCGCGCCAAATATCTTCTGCTGCATACCGCCGCCGGCAGCCCGCTGATCCATCTCGGCATGTCGGGGTCACTGCGCGTACTCGCGTCCAACCTGCCCGCGGGCCAGCACGATCACTACGACTTGTTGCTGGATTCCGGCCGCGTGCTGCGCTACACCGACCCGCGCCGCTTCGGTTGTCTGCTGTGGCAGGCGCCTGGCATGCTGCACCCGTTATTGGCCACGCTGGGTCCGGAACCGCTGTCGGCGGAGTTCGATGGCGACTATCTGTGGCATCGCGCGCACGGTCGCAGCGCGCCGATCAAGACTTTTTTGATGGATCAGCGCATCGTGGTCGGCGTGGGCAATATCTACGCCGCCGAGGCGCTGTTCGCGGCCGGAATACATCCGCTGCGCGGCGCCGGGCGCGTGAGCCGCGCGCGCTGTGCGGCGCTGGCGGATGCGGTCAAGCGCATCCTGGGGTACGCGATCGCGCGTGGTGGCACCACGCTGCGCGATTTCATCTCGCCGGACGGCGTACCGGGCTATTTTGAGCAGGAACTGTCGGTCTACGGCCGCGCCGGCCAGCCTTGCAAGGCTTGCGGACACGCGCTACGCGTAATCGCGCTGGGACAGCGCAGCAGCTTTTATTGCCCGCACTGCCAGCATTGAAGTGCCGCGAATGATGGTCAATAAAGGCCATGGGCACACCGGAGGCCATTCCCTGCAAACTTGCGCTGCGCCTCAGAAGCGGCAACCGGGGCCCAGCCCGCAGACCAGCGGATCAATCTTCGCCGAACTCGCGCTGGCCAGCGAACCGTAGGTGCGCGTACTGAAGGGTCATGTTCACGCCCGCACCTAGAAATGGCGACACCGTGCTGTTGGGCATGAGTGCCAATTCAGCGCGACCATTGGCGAGAGTGCCATTGTTCGACTTCGGATCAACGGTGTGTGCGCCAAAGCGCCGCATCCACGGCGCTGCATCTTGCGCAAAGCTCGCACCGGAAAGGCTCAGGCCGGCCAGCAGGGCGGCGGCGATCAGGGTCTCACGGAATCTTCTTGAATATTGTCAGGCGTCGGGGTTGGCGCAGTCGCTGTTGCGCCCGACCCCGACAGTGTCGATTTCACGCGCCAACACCGCCTCGGTCACCATCAATTGCCCGCAAGAGCGACAAGCCGCCGCAGGCTGTCGAAAAAGTAATGCGCGCGACGCGTCGGCGTAGGCGATCGTGCGGCATCGTGACGGCAGTTTGCACGAGGTTCCCATGGTTCATTTTCTGGTCAGTTGGCTGCACTGGCTTGGCATGCTGTTTCATCCGCACGGCGCCATGGCCGCCGGCTGCGCGCCTGTGGCGGCTGATGCGCCGGCGATCGCGGTCATCGTACAGCGCGCCGAAATGACCAGCGGCGGCTATGCGGTGGCGCTGGACAGCGCCTGCCTGCACGGCGCGCCCGTGCTCAGCGTGACCACGGTCGCGCCGCAGCGCCTGGCCGTGGTGCTGATGGCACGCAGAGACGGCACCCTGCTCGATCTGCGCTGGCAAAGCCATTGGCAGCGCTGGTTGCATGGCGATGAAATGCAGGCGGTGCGCGGGGAACGTCCGCCGCTTGATCTTGTCCAAGCCTTGCGTCGCGTCGCGTCCTACGGCATGGTCACGACTGCCCGCCTTCGCTACGAGGGATCCCGGCCGCACTGGTCCTTCACGGTCGATAATGCGGGCAGCAACCAGATATGGAAGGTCGAGTCCATTAAAGGCCGCGTGTTGATCGCCAGCAGCAATTGATACGTCCAGCGCCTATCGGCGCAACGCTCCGGCATTTCGAGGTGCTCCATGCGCATTCTGGTGGTTGAGGACGATGGCGAGACCCGCGACTGGATCGCGCGCGGACTCGAAGAAGAGGGCTACCACGTCGAGACTGCCGACGATGGCCACGAAGGTTTGTTCATGGCGACACAGGGCGCGTTTGATGCGCTGGTGGTGGATCGCATGTTGCCCAAGTTGGATGGTCTCGGCTTGGTCAAAGCGCTGCGCGCGGCGGACCTGCGCTCGCCGATCATCATGCTCACCGCGCTGATCGAAACTCCGCAGCGCGTCGAGGGGCTTAATGCCGGTGCCGATGATTATCTCGGCAAACCATTCGCGTTCACCGAGTTGGTGGCGCGTCTGCAGGCATTGGGTCGCCGCCCGCCGCTGGCCGCCGTGCAAACCACGTTCGAGGCTGGCCCGCTGCGTCTGGACGTGGCCAGTCGCACCGTCACGCGCAACGGTGAGACGATGGATCTCACCCCGACCGAGTTCCGCCTGCTGGAAAGTCTCATGCGGCATGCGGGCAAGGTCGTGACGCGCACCATGCTGCTGGAGCAGGTCTGGCATTTCCATTTCGATCCGCGCACCAGCGTCGTCGAAACCCATATGTCGCGGCTACGGGCCAAGATCGATCGCGGCTGGAACGGCAGCGAGTTGATCGAAACCGTGCGCGGCTACGGATATCGCGTGCGTGTCGACGGCGTCAGCGAATAAGACCAGCAGTTTTTTCCGCCTCAGCCTGCTGCTGGCGGGCCTGTTCGCGCTGGCCTCGCTGCTCATGGCTGGCGCGCTGTATGTAAGCGTCACCCGCAACGTTAGCGCGCGTCTGCACGAGGATATTCGCACCGATGCGCTGGATCTCGCCTCACTGGCATCGCACTCCGGTGAGGCGGCGTTGCGTAGTGAAATCGAGCAGCGCGTTGATCTGGATACACCGCTGCCGCGTTGGTACGCTTTGTTCGCGCCCAACGGCCAGCGCTTGGCGGGCAATCTCGCCTGGCGTCCGCCCGGGCCGGGATGGTGGCACCGCCCCTTTCGCGCGCGTCCCTCACCGACCGGGCTCCTTGCGCCAGTGCACACGCTGACGCTGCTCGCCCTTGGCACCGCGCAGGGCGATTTGCTCGTGGTTGGCCGTGATCGCACTTACATCGATGAGCTCGAAGCGAGTTACGGGCGTGCCTTCGTCGGCGTGCTGCTACTGACTGTGGGAATTGCGCTTGCGCTGGGTGCGCTGATTGGCCGGCGCATGCTGCGCCGCGTCTCGGCCATGAGTGACACCGCGGCAGCCATCAGCGCCGGCCAACTGTCACGGCGCATGCCAGTGCGCGGCAACGGCGATGAATTCGACCGTATCGCCCAAACCGTCAATGAGATGCTGGAACGCATCGAGGCACTGCTGGGCGAGATGCGCCGCATCGGCGCCGACATCGCCCACGATTTGCGCACGCCGCTGACGCATCTGCGACGTAGATTGGAATCGGCACGAGCACACCCGCCCGCAGCAGGTACCGAGCTTGACACTCTGCTTGAGGATGCACTGCAGGAAATCGACGAGTTGCTGGTGATCTTTCAGGCCTTGCTACGTATCGCGCGCGTGGAATCTGGCGAAGCACGAGCAGACTTTGTCGCCATCGATCTAGGCGCCTTGCTGACCGAATTGGCCGACGCCTATTCACCGGTGGCCGAGGCCGAGGGGCGTCATCTCGATCTGAATTTGCAGCCGAACATCGTGGTGCTGGGGGATCGCGAACTGCTGGTGCAAGCCTTTGTCAATCTGATCGAAAACGCGATCCGCCATACATCCGAAAGCGCACGCATCCGACTGCAGATCCACCGCACAGCGCAGGATGTCGTCGCTAGCGTTGCGGACGACGGCCCCGGAATCCCGGTCGAGGAACGCGACAATGTTCTGCAACCCTTCCGTCGCCTCGACCGCAGCCGACACACCGCCGGCAATGGCTTGGGCTTGGCGTTGGTGCGTGCGGTGGCGGAGCTACACGACGCAGAGCTCACACTGACCGACAATGCACCGGGCTTGCGTATCAGCCTGCGCTTTGCGACCTCACGCATTTGAAGCGTTTCCGGAGCACAGCACGCATTTTGCCTTTGCTGACCCCGCAAAGCCGACGGGCCGATCGACAGATCGGCCCGTTGGGGGATGGGAACCTTGGCGGTGACCTACTCTTGCATGGCTAGAGCCACACTACC
>NZ_JBTSRB010000069.1:0-11559 GCF_054637675.1 Metallibacterium sp. | reverse complement strand
AGGCCGCCATGAGCCTCCGAGCGGGGTTGTCGTGCTCGATCGCCTGGTCCGCGGTGTCCGCGACGACGAGATCCGCGCCCATCTCGGGCCAAACGTGCACGATATTGCAGTTTTTCGCAACGAATTCGCATGCCTGGAGCTCGATCTTAGCCGTTTTTCCCAATTATTACGAGGGTTTGACAATAGTAGAGTCCGCTATGTGCCACGGCTTCCGCATTGGGCTCCTGAACAGTCCCCCGCACCCCGTAAACCGCCCCGATCTTCGCCCGTCCCCTCCGATCGCCCCGTCCACGGACCCCTCCCAAGGCCCGAAACAGGCCCTGTAGCGCATGAGCCCGCTAGCCTACGGATGAGCTAGACGGGTGTACGGCTGAGCTAGCTTGCCTGGTAATTGGCACGAAAAAAGAGTGAATGGATCGGCCACTGGTCCGTCCAACGTAGTGCGAGCCAAGGAGAGCTCGGGGCGGGTTCGCCCACGGTTCACGGAGAGGCGCCACGGGGCGCCCTTCCCCTCAGCTGGACGCCACGGGGCGCGCACTGAGGAGCCCACGGGGCGCCAACTAGGCGCACCAGGGCGCTCCGAAGAAAGATCGGAGCGAGTGAATAACGAGACGGACCGACCGTCTAACATTGTGAGTCCGATAGCGGACGCGGTGACATAGCGAAGGGCGGGAAAACTGCAAGCCTGGCCACGGGCCGGCACCGACGCGGGAAGAGATCCGCAAGGTGTACAACCCATGAGCACCAAACCGAACGGCCTCGGGGCCAAGCTTTGCGACGTGTGCGGGCGCCTCTACACCTGGGGTTGCGGGCACTCAGGCTCGCAAGAGAGCGACTCGCGCCGGCACTACGCCACGGCGAAGCACAAAGCGCGCGAGTGCATGTGCTACGGGCACGACCACTGCGATCCGAAGACGTGCCCGCTCGCGGGCAAACGGACGCCCTGTTACGTTCCCTTCTACCAACACACGCCGGAGCCTGAGAAAAACTGGCGCGTCGTGTGG
Organism: Metallibacterium sp.; assembly: GCF_054637675.1. Taxonomy (NCBI): domain Bacteria; kingdom Pseudomonadati; phylum Pseudomonadota; class Gammaproteobacteria; order Lysobacterales; family Rhodanobacteraceae; genus Metallibacterium; species Metallibacterium sp. The sequence continues at coordinate 10,555 of NZ_JBTSRB010000069.1, read as the reverse complement.
GTGAGCGACGACAAGCAAACGGGCGGTGTGCTCTGCCCGGGACCGTTCACGCACGACGAGGCTTGCGAGGCGCTCTCGCGATTCACGGTCCGCCCGGAGCGGCGGATCTTGGTGGAGCCAATCCGATGACCGCGCCCATCACGAAACCCGGCGCGCACGGCACCCTGTACCGCTACGCGATCAAGTACCGCGACGCGCACGATCCGTGCTGCCCTGAGATGGTCTGGCATTGCTGGGCGTACAACCTAGACCACGCGGAAGAGAAGTTCTACGGCGACGGGGACGAGGGCTGGCGGATCGTTTCGCTGGCCCGCGTCTCGGATGCGGCTTCGCAGCATCGCGCCGTGCAGCATGCGCCGAGGTCGTCTTGAAGCCCGGCGACCTCGCGGTGTTCAAGGATCCGGCCGGTCGCGTCATGTACGGCGACGGCGGTTACACGGTCCTCAGCGTCGGGCGCGTCAACGTCAAGGTCTCGTGCGACGTGCGATTCTCGCCCACGGGGCCATGGTTTCACCAGGAACACCGCTTCCCGATCGCGCACGTGGCGCGCGTGGTCGACATGAGCCGGAACGGCTGCGGGCACGATGGCCCGGCTTGTACGCCGCTCCTCTGCCACTACGATTGAATAAATCCGGCCCCCGGCCGTCCAACGATTGAGAAAGGTAGAAGACCTTGGGCGAGTATGCGATGTACGGAGGACAGCAGATCAAGATCGGGACGTGCGAGCAGATGTACTACCTGCGCGCGGACCAGGCGCACAAGGTCGCGCCACTGCCCGGCAACGTGGACCCGGTGGCGCAGCGCGAACACATCCGGTTTCGCTTCCCGTTCCCCGACGAGGATCACGTTGAGCCGGGCGCATTCGAGAACTACGAACGCACGCAGTGGCTTCACGGCATGACGCCCCCGGTCGAGATCGAGCACTACTCGATCCAATTCCAGGGCCACGCGGCGGCCGGCACCATGCTGCTGTCCGTCCCCTGCCCGATGGGGCCAGGCTGCGACGTGCTCAAGGTCGGGCGCAACGGCTACATGGGCGACGTGGGGATCCATTCGCAGCGGTGCCTTGGCAGTTTCCGCATGCTGGTCTGCCGTTGCGGCGGGTGCGGCGCGCTCTACCGCGTGCCGACGCTGGACGAGGCCATGCCCTACGTCAACGCTTGCAAGGCGGAAGCGGAGCGATTGGAGCGGCAGGGCCAGTGCCTCGGCTACGACGAAAGCACGCGGGCGCAGTGGCTGCGCGAGGCGTCGTATTGGCTGGCCCTCGCTACTCGCATCGTCGAGGGTTACCGCCCCGGCGCGGGCGACTTGCCGCAGGGGCCGCCCCCCGCGTCTCGCCCGGAGCCCGAGCCCGATCCGGTGCCCCCGCCAGCAAACGACACGGCCAGCGCGTCGCGCCACCTGAACGTGGCCGAAGCGTGCGCCGAGCTGCGCACCCTTCTCAGGAAGGCTACGTACCGATCGTGGTCCGTGACGCACGGTCGAGGGACGGCGTACGGGTGGATCACGGTCCACGCCATGCCGAAAGACCGGCTCGACGGCTACCTGACGAACGCCGACGCGCGGACGCTGGCGGCCCTGTTCGGAGAGTCGCGGCCGGTGCATCATCAGGGGCTGAGCATCTCGCCCGACGCGCGAGGGTACTACGTCGCCCAGCTCAGCAAGGGCGCGCGGTACGTGCTGACGCCCTCGACGTGCGTGCCGCTGGCGCCGTTCCCGAAGGCTGCGCCGTGAAGCCCTGCTCTTGCGGAGAGGCCGAGCCCCACCGGATGGCACGGCGCATGACCCTGGACGGCATCACCGTCGAGCTGTGGAGCGACGGGTGGTTGACGTCGCGCATGGGCACGAAGATCGGCAAGCTGCCCAATCGCTACGAGTTTCACCGGGCTTCAATGTGGGTCGTGCTCGACATGATCGAGCTCCTAGACCACGCCGAGATCAAGCCCATGCTGGCACACTGGAGGCGCGCTCGCGCCCTCGTGGGTGCAACCGATGCAACAGCGCGAGCCGAGGTGCGGCGCCGCATGACGCCCCCTCGCAAGCCGGCGCCGCCTGGGCCGGACGCACTCTACCGCGCCTTGCAGCTCGCGAACGGGATGACGGTGGACATTCGGATACGATGACCGACGCGCCGACCCCCGCCCGGGTCGGCCGCCGCGCGGGGTAGCTGAGTCAGGCGTACCATGTCCAGGTGGGCGAAAGCCCCAAGCGTAAAAGGACCAGGCACTCACCTATCCCGCGCGACGAGTCGCACAAACGAAAGGCATTCCAATGAGCAACGAAGGCAAGGTCATCTCCCATCACACCGGCATCATCTCCCGCATGCAGGCGATCCCTGCCGAGCGGCGCGACCGCGAGCGGCGCCGCGTGTTCGGTCAGCCCCGCCCCGAGGTCAACCCGGCTGGCGATGCGGTGCGCTGCGAGTTGGACACGGGCGACGACGACATGAGCTTCAGTTTCGAGATCCCCGCGACCGATGCGAGAGAGATCCGCATCGGCCAGGAGGTGACGATCGACGTCAAGCTGACCGGACGCTGAATGAACGCGGCTGCCGACCCCTCCCCCGGGTCGGCCGTCTCCACCGGCCTGCGGACTTGCTGCGGCTCTCTCGCGAGGCTGCGGGCGGGTTGCGGGCCGGTTGAGACGAGTCACGAAAGGGAAAGAACATGAGCCACGACAAATACGGTCGCCTCAAGTGCGACGGATGGTGCGGAGACGCGAGCGCGCCCCAGGACTGCCCGTCCAAGGTGACGCACATCGACGAAAAGGGGTACGCCTACTGCACCCCGTGCGGCATCCAGCGCAAGCAATCACACCGCTGCCGCAAGCTCACGCCGCGCGAGCTCAAGACGATCACCAGCGGCGGCCAGATCGCGTACTACAAGCCGCGCAAGGTCGAGTGCTACCGATGCCAGGCGAAGCACCCCGCGTCCGAGGGCGGCTACTGCGCCGGATGCCGCGAGCTGCTGAGCACCGCGAGCGCGATTGAATAAACGGCGGCGCGAGCCGTCCAACTTGCTGAAAGGTAGACGACGATGACCAGGACAGAGATAGAGACCCTGGCGCGCTTCGCAGCGTGCCTGCTGTCGGAAGAGGGCGAGACGCCGCGCAACGCTCTCGATTCGTTCAGCGATCCGGATGAGATCGTTGCCATCGCCAAGCGCGCGTGGGTCGAGATCGAGGACAACGGCGGTTTCCGCGAGGAGCGGGACACGATCGAGGTGTCGCGCGAAGACCTGGCACTGGCGCGATCCATCATTCGTGACCTGTGCCACGACTGGCCTGCCCACGAGTTGGCTGACGATCCCGAGCGGGTGTGCGGCACGTTCAGCAGACTGCTCGGAGATGGTTACGACTTCGCCACCGGGGAGGTGACGCGATGAAGCGCCTCCCCCGATCCCTGCGTCGCGGCACCCAGGGCGAGATCGCCTGCTGCCACCGCGACCTGTCGGTCTGCCCAGCGTGCGCCGCGAAGTACGCGCCGGAGCTGGTCGAGGTCTACAGCGTCCACTACTGGATCCCCGATCCGGCTGAGCGTGCGGCGCTCGCCAGAAGTCACGAGGCGTTCGATTCGGTGGAGGTGCAATCGTGAGCGCGACAGAATGGAAGCGCCTCACGAAACGCACCGAAGATCCGAAGCTGGCGTGGCTCGAGGCGCAGCTCACGGCGGCGGGCATCGAGCATCGTCGCAATGGCGAGTCGTTCCACGCTCCGATCCTCGAAGTCTCAGCCGACAGATGGGACGATGCCTGGTCGATTCTCGATCCGGTGGACGACGTGCCCGACGACCATCCGTCGTTCGGCGGGTCGCCTGGGGGCGAGCCGTGATCCGCCTCACCTTCTCCTTCCACACCCCCGCCCACGCCTCCGACTTCGCGGAGGAATGCCTGGACAGCTCTACCCAGCATCACCGGGTGGTCGAGGTCGAGACCACGCAGGGAGCGGACGCGAGAGACTTGGCCCGCCGCCACGGCGGCCGTGAATATCCGGCGGCGTAGGCCGTCCAACATCTGAAAGGTAGAAGACAATGGCGAAGAGTTCAGGAGAGGCAGTCCAGGTCAGCTACACGGTCGCAACGCTCGACGCGCGCAGCGAGTTCGCTCGACTGCGGCGGCTGCTCGGCAGCGCGACACCGGAAGCGCAAGGCGAGCTCGATCGCCTGGTCGACGTGCTCACCGATGCGTACCACGCGCGGGACGGCATGGTGGACGACGAGAGCTACATGGCGGCGCGCGAGGGGTTTCAGGACGAGATCGCGCAGCTCGAAGACGAGCTGCGCGATCGCGAGGCCGAGTGCGAAAAGCTCGGCGGGGTCGTCGCGGAGCTGCAAGAGACGCTCAAGGTGTCGCCCGATCAGCTCCGCGTGGACAACGCGGCGCTCATCGCCGAGAAGGCGGGACACGAGGCCGAGATCGCCCGCTGGAAGGGTCTCGCCGAGCGGGAGACGGCGACCGCAACGCGCTACGCCAGAGAAGTCACCGAGGCGAACGCCGCGCTTTCTGCGGCCAACTACCGCATGGCTTCCTGGTCGTCCGACAAGACGGCAGCCGAGACGGCCGACCACTACCGGATCAAGTACGAAGAGGCGTGCAAGCGTTTCGACGGTCTACGTGCTGCCATGCAGAGCGCGATCAAGTTGGCCTATCAGGATGCCGCGCGCAGCAAGGTCAAGCGCGAGGCGATCCGGGCGGTGGAGAGCGGAGTCGAGTCACTGCTACGATTGAGCAAGTAACCCGGCCCCACCGCCGAAGCCTGCGCGCCCTCGGGAGAGCACCCGTTCTACCTTTCCGGGCAAGAGCCCTAGAGGGCGCGTGGACTTCGGCGGTGAGCCTACAAGGAAAGAGGTGGGAGCCATGAACGCGACAACGATGGCACGACAAGGTGTGACACTGTGGATTTCGTACGTGGGCTTCGGTGCCCCGAGCAACGCTGCTGGCTCGCGTTTCGGCGTCGGCCGGACGCGGGACGAGGCAAGCAGGAACGCTGCGCACTGGCACAACCAGGCCCCGTGGGAGAAGCGGCGCCGAGTCACCGTGTTCGATCAGAACTCGCTCGCCACGGTGTCCGAGCGGGACGAACTGATTTGTGGGCGCGTGCTACCGCTCGAAGAGACGCTCGAATTTCACCCTGCCGCACTTCAGGCTGCCGGACGCCGCGCGTGGGACCTGGCCCGGCAGGGGCTCACGGCAAGCGCGATCCTTGCGTGGTACGAGGCGTGCGCCGCTGCGCAGGTGCAGCCGTGAGTAAGGAAAGAGGTAGAAAGATGGGTCGCACGAAACAGAAGTGGGAGTGGACGGCCGCAGACAAGCGCGCCGCCGAAGCATTTGTGAAACGGCTCGGGCTCGACATGCGTTGGCCCAGCGATCGGCGCTCCGTCTACGCCATCCTGTGCGAGATGTCTCGCATGGAGGCGTACGACGCGCATCCTCAAGAGGCCACATGAACGCAGAGAAGGATCGCATCGAGGACGAGGGCACCGAGACCGTGGACGACGGCGCCCCCCAGCGCACCGCCACCAGCACTGACCGCTTCACCGGAGCCGTCAGCATCGGCAGCGAGGACGGCGCCCCCATCCAGCTTGCCACGCGCGGCTCGCAGGTCGTGCTCACGGTGCCCGCCATCGCGGGCAGGGACTACGTGCTCTCCGAGGAGGAGGCGTGGTGTCTGGCGCGGCAGCTGGACCTGGCGTGCAGGCGCGTCAAGAGGGCAGCATGACTGAACTCGAAGAAGCCGCGAAGCTGTACGCCGAAGCGCAGCGGCGTTACGTGGCGGCGTACGATGCCTGGCGCAAGGCGCACCCCGAAGAGCGCGCAGCAGACGATCACACCGCGCTCGCGAGCTGGCAGAGCGAGGTGCAGGAGATCTGCCGCGCTGCCAACCGCGCGAACCGGCGCATGCAGGACGTGGCCACGGGGATGTTTCCGTGAGCCTCACCATCCACCGAGGCTCCGCCGCCCACGCCCCCAACCGCGCCGGCATCCTGCGCGTGCTCCGCACCGTCCGCGACGGCGGCAAGCTCGAGGCCTACCACCTGCCGACGCTCGAGGCGATGACCGAGGCTGTCCACCACGGCTGGCTCGAGGTGCTCAACGACCGCCGGCCGGTCGAGCAGTGGCGCTATCGTTTGACCACCGAGGGTCGGAAGCAGGCGGGGCCGGCACTGCGGCTCATCGTTGGCGGGCTGCGGTGAAACGTTGCTTGAGTATGCCCCGAGGATGCTCACATGAAACGTGGACCGACACTGACACAGGCGATCTACACCGACTGGTATCGTAGGTACGGCGTCCGCTGAGAATGCCCCCGGCGGTCGGGAGAAAGAAAGACCATGATCCGATATGTGACACGATGGGCGCTGAGCACCGGCATCAAGACGGTGGCGTTCGAGGATCTAGACAAGGCCAAGGCCGACGCGAAGAATCGCGCTCAGGCCAAGGCAAAGCGCCTGCTGGCTCAGAGCCAGGCACTTTCGGACCCACGATGGCAACCGAAGATTTGCGAGTAACCGAATGGTCAACATGAGGAATCACGACCGAGCGAAGGCGTACCTGGACGCCCACATGAGATACATGCGGAGCGACCTGACGGACCTGCGAGTTGTCATCGACGAGGCATGCGCCGAGGCCATCGAGGAAGAGAAGGCCGAGCATCGGGAACTACCTGGACACACTGTCGAAGAAGTACGGGAAGTGACTGACTGGATCTGTCCCCGGAGGTTCGCCATGTCGGAAACGAAGTGCCCGCTCTGCGGTCGTGAGACGATGAAAACGCGCGTCGCGTACGGGCCACCCATGTCCGCAGCAGAGGTCGCCACCGTGTGTCTTCACCCGGCACACATCTACGATCTGGAGTTGCCGCCGTGCGAACGGATGGGCGTCCGGCGGATCGCCGACCTGGCGGCCGAGGTGCGCGAGACGCGCGAGGTGTTGGAGGAGATCGCATGCATAACGACGGATGGCGCGGTCGCGAAGATGGTGCGCGAGTATCTGGACGAGTGCGCACGACCGAAGACTGTCTAGACATGCCCCCGGAGGGCTCATGCTGAGAATCGGACGACTGGAGCTGTACTGGCGCAGCGGGTCATGGTGCCGGCCCGATGAATGGTGCTGGGGGCGTCAGGGATGCGACGTCGGGTGCTTCGTCCTCGACGTCGGCTTCTTCGTCGTCACTTGGTACGTGGGTGAGCACGCCGATGGCGACCACTGGCTCGTGCTCGAAAAAGATGACTAAGGAATGCCCCCGGAGGTCCGGGAGGCGTCGGACACATGAAAGAAGCAATGTATCCCCATCTCGTTTCCGGTCTCGCCGTGGCGGCAACTCTGTTGCTACTTCGGATGGGGCTGAGCGCTGGCGGTATCGACGACGCGGAGGGATGGGACCTGTTGCTGTTCCTCGCGATGCTGATCGCGATCGGCTGGGCCATGTCGTCATGAGCAACCCGGAACCCAAGTACGACCTGCGTCCCTGCCACCTCGATGTGGTGCGCGACCTCTGCGAGCGCTTCCACGGGTACAAGTCGGCCGGCAACGCGAGCGCGTACGCCTTCGCCGTCTACGAGGATGGGGAGGCCGTGGCGGGGTACGCCTGGCAGCCACCGCCACCCGGTTGCGCTCGTGCAGTCTGCCCCGAGGTGCCGGGCGGCGTGTTGGCGCTCTCGCGCATGGCAGCTGTCGACCGGGGCGACCGCGCCTTCCACGTGTCGCGCCCGCTGCGCCGGCAGATGCGCACCCTCATCGACCGCGGGCGCTGGCCGGTGCTCGTGACGTTTAGCGACGAGGGCCAGGGCCACACCGGGCACGTCTACAAGTGCTCAGGATGGCAGCCGACGCACCGCGGACCTCGCCCGGTGTTCGAGGACAGCAAGGGGCGTCGCGCGTCATCCTACTCGAACGGGAAGCACGGCGGACGCGCGGACGTGATGCGGGCCGGGTCGACCGTCATGCAGCGGTGGGAGCACTGGGCGTGCGAGCGCGGCGAAGCGCTACAGTGGATGGCGCGACACGGTTGGCAGCGCGTGCTGATTCCAGGAAAAACTTGGCGTTCAGGCAATCCGGCGCACACTTGGGTGCATCGCGAGCCGAGCGCGATTGCTGCGGAATAGATCCACTAGATCTGCCCACAGAGGTTCTATCCCGATGCGCCCCACATGCAGACAGATGACCGAGACGGGCTTCATGTGCGGCTCGATCCTGCCATGTTCTTTTCATGGCGCACGGTCTCAAGCCGCGTGGCTGATTGAGATGAACGGCGTTCTGCTCTGCTACTCGAAAGACGGTTCGTGCTACCGATGGGTTGGGTTCTCCGATCCGGCCGCATGTCGGTTTGCCACGCAGGCCGACGCAGAGAAAGTAATCGCGGAACATGCGCTACCAGCAACCGCGGTGGAACACTTGTGGTTGAGTGGACCGCCGCACGAATGAGAACCGCGGACAAGCAATCACTGGATCTGCCCCCAGGAGCGAGGACGACGATGGCGATGCCCGACTTCGTGGACAACGGTGACAGCGTGGACCCGAGGAACACCTGTCCTGAGTGTAGCGGCGATGTGATGGTCGTCGGTCCTCGCGCGTGGTGCGTCAAGCCGTATCAGGAGGGCGGGTGCGGTGGTGACTGGCGACATGACGGCAGTAGGTGGAAGAGGTACGAGGTGAAGCAGAAGGCGCCTCCGGTATCCACGTAGAACGAGTGCAGTGCCCCCTGAAGCGGGCGGCGAGAAGGAGCTGGAGAGAACGATGGCCCACTACATGACAACCGAGGAGGAGTACACGCGACAACTCCAGGCCCTGCAATGTCGCGGGTGCTCGCGCGTATTCCTCTACGACCGCCTTGTGGATCGCAAGGTGGACAAGGTGCGCGACCGCGCTTACGTGGTGTGCCCATGTGGAGATGAGTTCTCCTTGTCGTACGGTAACGTCTCGTGCGCAGGCCCCCACCGCTGGGTGCAGGTGGCCGTAGCTGGTGGCGGTACGACGCAGGTATGCGGCGAGTGCAGTCAAGTGCGCCCCTGAAGAACGAAAGCAGTGCCCCCTACTCTTGGGGCCGAGAGGGAATCGAGGATGGGTATCTACCCCTGTAAGCACTGCGGCGCGCTGTTCGTGTCCGTGACCATGACGCAAGAGGAGCACGCGCTCGGCTGTCCGTACTCCAAGGCGAAGTACCCGTGCCGGTACTGCCGCAGGCCGATGTACGTCACCGCCTACGTGTTCGATGAGAACCCGTTCTGCGCGGCCTGCCTGCACGAGCGCATGACGCGCACTCCTGATCCGTTGGACGGTCCGCGGATTGAGTGTGGTCTGCCACACTGAATGAAGTGCCCCTGTCCCGCCCCGCGTCACCTCTTCGGTTGACAGCGGCCCACATCGTCGCCACCCTCGGCCGATGCGAAAACTCATCCCTTTCCTGTTCGCCTGCCTGCTCACCGCACCGCTCAACGCCGACGAACCCGTACGCGTCACTCCCGCCCAGGTGCTCGAGCTGATGTCGCGCGTGCCCGAGAAGGCGCACCCCTCGCGCGCCGGGCGCTACGACCAGGCCGGCGACGCCAGGGAGATCGCGGCAGCCATTGCGGGCGTCGCCCCCGAGCGCGACACGGCGGCCCTGATGACCGTCTACGCGGCCTACGAGTCGAGCAACCAGAAGTGCGTCGTCGGCGACGGGGGTCGCTCCTGGGGCACCTGGCAGCTGCAGTACGTGCCGCGGGAGGTCGCCTGCGATCCCGCCCGGGCAGCTTCAGTCTGGCTGGCGATGGCCCGCGACGCGAGCACGCGGTGCCCGCAGAGCCCGCCTGACGACCGCCTGAGCGTGCTGACTGGGGGCAGCTGCTCGAGGGGGGTGCTGGTGGCCCGGACGAGGGCCAGGATTGCGCGGGAACTCGCCGCCCAGCAAGCCGCCCAGCCCTAGACCGTCAGCCTCGCTCTGCACCCCCTGGGCCCCACGTGCACGGGCCTGCGTAGGCCCTGGCGCAGCTCCAGGTAGCCGCCGCAGGCGCACGTCTGCACCCGCTCGGCCGGCAGCGGCTGGACGGCGTACGGGGGCTCCGCGGGCTTCAGGGCACGCCCGGGGGTTCTCACGGCCACCCTGGCGGCCCGACACTGCGCCGAGATGACACGGGGGGCGCCGCTCAGGCGCACGACGTGCCAGCGGCCCTCGGGGTGTTGGGGGGCAAGCCGCTGGGCCTCGGCGAACAGCTCGGCGATTTCGGTGGGGGTGACGATCATGACGCTGTTCGCGCCAGGTCGTCGAGCCGCAGCGCCTCGCGGCCGGCGACGGTGACCTTCCAGTAGCCCTGGGCGGGGCGCTCCTCATACGCGAGGCCATCGGCGGCCTCGGTGCGCCCCGCCTTGCGCAGCTCGCTCTCGACCATGCAGAGCGTGACGTGGGCGCGGGAGAGGGAGGCTTGGTCGAGGCGGGGTGCGACGACGCGCTCGCTTCCAGCATCACCCGCGTCGTCGCTCTCAGAGTTGTCGCGCACTTGCACCATCGCACCTTGGACGGACCACCATCCTGCCACATTCAAAACGCCTCGCCTGTGGCATTTTGCCTTGCAGGATGCGCGGGC
>NZ_JBTSRB010000068.1:0-11709 GCF_054637675.1 Metallibacterium sp. | reverse complement strand
TCCCGACTCCCGAGTCCCGAGTCCCGAGTCCCGGCGCGAGCCATTCCCCGCGCCGCTGCGCGCAGCGCACAATCCGCGCATGACTGCCGCCGCCGCCGCCGCCGATGCGCGCCCACGCTGGGCGTGGCTGCTGCCTTTCGCGCTGATCTTTCTGCTGCCGTTCGGGCGCGCCGCCGAGTTGGGCACGCTGGCGCTGATCGTGCTGTGCGCGGTCCGGCTGCTGCGCCAGCCGCGCGCACTCGCCGCGCTGCCGTCCGCGCGCTGGGCGCTGCTGATCTGGGCCTGCTACGAACTGGCCGCGCTGGGCTCGACGCTGCACGCGGTGGCGCCGCTGCGCACCTGGGAAACGGTCGTGGCGATGCTGCGCTATCTGCCGCTGCTGCTGGGTGTTGCCTGGGTGCTGCGCGATGCGGTGCAGTGGCGCCGGCTGCTGCGGGCGGTGGCGCTGCTGACGCTGTTGTGGACGCTGGACGCGTGGATGCAGGCGCTGACCGGCTGGAGCGTGCGCGGCCACGCCATGCCGCATCGGTTGACCGGCGTCTTCGGTGCGGGCGATCCGAAAATGGGGCAGGTGCTGGCGGTGTTGGCGCCGTTTTTGCTGGCGCTGGCGCAGCGCTGGCGCGGGCGCGTGGCGCTGATCGCCGCGGCACTGCTGTTGCTGGGGCCGATCCTGCTGTCCGGTTCGCGCGCAAGTTGGGTCACGTACGCTTTCGTGCTGGCGATTTTTTTGTGGCGCGAGGCGGGTTCGTGGCGGCGTTTCGCGTTGTGGTCAGCGGCAGCCGCACTGCTCGGCGTGCTGGCGCTGGGTGCGGCGTGGCAGACCTCGACGCGCTTCGATGCGCGCATGCAGCGCACTCTGTTGGCGCTGAAGGGCAGCGAGCACGACATCAACGCGGCGCTGTCCGGACGCCTGACCATCTGGGCCGATGCGGGGCGCATGATCGCGGCCAACCCGTGGACCGGCGTCGGCGTGCGCGGCTTCCGCTACGCCTACCCGCGCTACGCCAGGCCGGGCGATCCGTTCGTCAATCACCCCGAGGACCAGGGCGCTTATTACGCGCACCAGATCGTGCTGGAGATCCTCAGTGAAAGCGGCGTGCTCGGCTTGGCGCTGTGGACGCTGGGCACGCTGCTGGCCTGGCGCATGTGGCGGCGTGCACCGGCGCGCGCGCGTGCGCTGGCCTGGCCGGCCGGCATCGCGGTGCTGGCCGCGGTGTTTCCATTCAATACCACGCTGGCGTTTTATTCGGCCTGGTGGGGACTGCTGTTCTGGTGGCTGCTGGCACTGTGGATCGGCGCGCTGGGCACTGCGCCCGCGACGGAGGCGCACGCGCCTGGCGCGTGAACCACTGTCGCTGGTGGTGACCACGCGCGACAATGCCGCCACGCTGGCGCGGTGCCAGCGATCGGTCGCGTTCGCCCTTGAAGTACGCCAAGTCGTATGAGGCGTGGCGCGTCGAACGCATCCAGCCGCCGCGATAGGCGCGCATGGCGCTAGACTTTCGCGTCCGAACACTCTTGCGAAGCCGCCATGCCTTCCTTCGATATCGTCTCCGAGGTCGACCAGCACGAGTTGACCAATGCCGTCGATCAGGCCAATCGCGAGCTGAAGACGCGTTTCGATTTCCGCAACGTCGAAGCCAGTTTCAAGCTCGACGATGGCGTGATCACCCTGACCGCGCCCAGCGATTTCCAGCTCAAGCAGATGCTGGAGATCCTGCGCGCGCGCATCGCCGCGCGCGGCATCGATCTGCGCTGCTTGGATGCGGGCGCGGCCGATGTCAATCTGGCGCAGGCGCGCCAGCGCGTGACGGTGAAGCAGGGCATCGAGCAGGCGCAGGCGAAGAAGCTCATCGCCGCGCTCAAGGCGGCCAAGCTCAAGGTCGAGGCGCAGATCAATGCCGACAAGCTGCGCGTGAGCGGCAAGAAGCGCGATGACTTGCAGGCCGCGATGGCGCTGCTGCGCGTCGGCGAGTTCGAGCTGCCGCTGCAGTTCGAGAATTTCCGCGATTGAATCGCTGCGATCCAGCGCGACGCGCGCCATCGGCCTCGCGCCGCGCGGTCGTGCGGTGCCTTATGCGGCAGCCTTGTCGAGGCTGGCGATGTCGATCACGAAGCGGTAGCGCACGTCGCCCTTGAGCATGCGCGCGTAGGCAGCGTTGATCTGTTCGATCGGGATCAGCTCGATGTCCGAGGCCACGCCATGCGCGGCGCAGAAATCGAGCATTTCCTGCGTCTCGCGGATACCGCCGATCAGGGAACCAGCCAGGCGCTTGCGTCCGACGATGAGCGAAAACGCATGCACTGGCGTCGGATCGGGCACGCCCACCAGCACCATGGTGCCGTCGCGGCGCAGCAGGCCGAGGTAGGCATTGTAATCGTGCTGCGCCGAGATCGTGTCGAGGATGAAATCGAAGCGTCCGGCGTGCTGCTTGAACACGGTCTCGTCCTTGGTCACCAGGAAGTCATCGGCGCCCAGGCGCAGTGCATCCTCGCGCTTGCCGGCCGAGTGGCTGAGCACGGTCACGTGCGCGCCCATGGCCTTGGCGATCTTCACCGCCATGTGACCCAATCCGCCGAGGCCCACCACGGCGATCTTGTCGCCGGCCTTGACGCCGAAATGGCGCAGCGGCGAATACGTGGTGATGCCGGCGCACAGCAGCGGCGCGGCGCGATCCAGTGGCATGCCTGTGGGGATGCGCAGCACGTAGTTCTCGTCCACGGTGATGCGGCTGGAGTAGCCGCCATAGGTTGGGCGCATGGTGTCGAGGCTGCCGTCGGGCTTGCGCTCGTAGCCGTTGTAGGTTGCGCTCATGCCCTCGGCGCAGAACTGCTCCTCGCCTTCCTTGCAGGCCTCGCAGTGGCGGCAGGAATCGACGAAGCAGCCCACGCCCACCACATCGCCGATCTTCCACTTGGAAATGGCGCTGCCTACCTTCGACACCACCCCGACGATCTCGTGCCCCGGCACCATGGGGAACACCGAGCCACCCCACTCGTCGCGCACCTGGTGGATGTCGGAATGGCACACGCCACAGTACTTGATGTCGATGAGTACTTCGTGTGCCCCGGGCGCGCGGCGTTCGATGCTGAAGGGCGCCAGCGGCGATTGCGCCGAGGCAGCGGCATAGGCGGGGGTCTTGGACATGGGGATACTCCGACTGGGATGGGGACGATAAGAACTAGGGTGACATCGCGTGCTGGGGTGACACCGTGCATTTACAGGGAGGCCTTGTCTTGCCGTTACGCCATGCTCTCTTGTCATGCTGAGCATTGCAAAGCATCCCGGCATCCGACGACGCGCCGCGCGCAATCACGCGCCGAGATCCTTCGCGATGCTCAGGATGACATCGTGGCTGCGCTCAGCACCGCGCTCAGGATTGCGGCTATTGCATGCAAGAGTATGCGTGTCGAGCTGTAAACGCCGCGTGGGTGTGAATGCGGTGTTGCATGCGCGCGACAGCGATGATCAATCCGCAACGCGCAACGCGCCCGGTGTCAGGCCACCGAGTCGCCACGGGCCGATGGCGATGCGGATCAGGCGCAGCGTGGGATGGCCCACGGCGGCGGTCATGCGCCGGATCTGGCGGTTGCGGCCTTCGCGCAGGGTGATCTGCAGCCAGGCGTCGGGCACGGTCTTGCGCCAGCGCACCGGTGGCGCGCGTGGCCACAGCCAGTCCGGCACTGGCACGCGCTCGACCTCGGCCGGGCGCGTGGGGCCGTCGTTGAGTTGCACGCCGCGGCGCAGTGCCTGCAGCGCGGCGGCATCCGGTTCGCGCTCGATCTGCACCAGATAAGTCTTGGGCGCGTGGTGGCGCGGATCGGTCAGGCGCTGGATCAGCGCGCCCTCGTCGGTCAGCAGCAGCAGGCCTTCGGAGTCGTGATCGAGGCGCCCGGCCGCGTACATCAGGTGCCACGCCGGATCGTGCGCGGGCAGCGCGCCTGTCGGCGCTGGCACGGCCGGCGGCAGCAGCGCGGCCAGCGTGGGCCGGTCGTCGCAACCGGTGAACTGGCACAGCGTGCCGTACGGTTTGTTGAGCAGCACGCGCACCGGCGGCTCAGGCGTCGGATACCGGTGGCTCGATGTGGTTGCGCGGCGCCGGCCCGCTGCCGGGGCGCGGGCACACCGACTGCAGGCCATCGATGTGCTCCTGCAAGGTGGGCGAGATGCCCTGCCACATCGGATCGAGGATCACGTCGATGCCCTCGCGCCGCGCCAGCTTGGCCGCGGGCACGAAGTCGGCATCGCCGGTGACCAGCACGATCTGGTCGACCAGACGCTTGTGCGCGAGGCTGGCGATGTCCAGGCCGATCTTCATGTCCACTTGGGTCTGGCGCAGGTCCAGCTCGAAGTGCTCGTCGCGCAGGTTGTCCCAGCGCAGCGCGCCGTTGCGCAAGTCCTGCAGCGCGTTGCGCCGCAGCACCCATTCGCCGCGTTCGGCCAGGCGCCCCAGGCGCAGCGCCATCTTGCGTACGCGCTTGAGCTCGTTGTGCAGTTCGCGGCGGAATGCGGCCGAGGCGCTGGCGCCGAAGTCGATGCTGTTGCCGCTGACCGGACGCTCGAAGGTTTTTTCCAGCGGCGCGCAGTCGTAGAAAAAAATGCGGTACAGCGCGTCCTTGGGTCGCTCCAATTGCTTGAGGTGGTCCAGCGCCATGCCGAACAGGGTGCGCGAAACGGTGCGCGCGTCGTTGCCATCGCGGTCTTCGTACACCTTGCGGAAACGCGCCAGAAAGTAGGCGCCATCGATCAGGATCGCGGTCTTTTGCATAGGGTTCCCATAGGATTTTCCGGATAAAATCGGCGCGACGGAATCTTGTGATCGCGCCGGTGTTGCAACCTTGCGTTACATCGCCGCGATCAGGCGATCGCCGAACTCCGAGCACTTGACCTCGGTGGCGCCGTCCATCAGGCGCGCGAAGTCGTAAGTGACATGTTTGGCGGCGATGGCCTTGTCCATGGCGTGCACCAGCGCATCGGCGGCCTCGTTCCAGCCCAGGTAGCGCAGCATCATCTCGCCGGACAGGATCAGCGAACCTGGGTTCACCTTGTCCTGTCCGGCATACTTGGGCGCGGTGCCGTGGGTGGCCTCGAACACGGCATGGCCGGTGATGTAGTTGATGTTGCCGCCCGGCGCGATGCCGATGCCGCCGACCTGCGCGGCCAGCGCGTCGCTGAGGTAATCGCCGTTCAAGTTGAGCGTGGCCACGACGTCATACTCGGCCGGACGCAGCAGGATCTGCTGCAGGAAGGCATCGGCGATCACGTCCTTGATGATCAGGCCGGCGCCGGGCTTGCCCGCGGGAATCACGTGCCAAGGGCCGCCATCGTGTTCGACCGCGCCGAAGAAATCGCGCGCCGTCTGGTAACCCCAGTCGCGGAAGCCACCCTCGGTGAACTTCATGATGTTGCCCTTGTGCACCAAGGTCACCGACTTGCGCTGGTTCTTGATCGCGTACTCGATGGCGCTGTGCACCAGACGCTCGGTGCCGAGGCGGCTGACCGGCTTGATGCCGATGCCGACTTCCACCGGCAGCGTGCGTTTGGGCGCGCCCGCTGCCTCGAGCAGCGCCAGCCAGTCGTTGACGCGCGCCTGCGTGCCGAAGCGGATCTTGGCGAAGGCCTGCGGGTCTTCCTTGGCGAGGAAATCCAGCACGCGCTGCGCCTCGTTGCCGCCGCCGGCCCATTCGATGCCGGCGTAGATGTCCTCGGTGTTCTCGCGCAGGATCACCATGTCCACCTTGCCCGGATCGCGCACCGGGCTGGGCACGCCCTTGAACCAGCGCACCGGGCGCAGGCACACGTACAGGTCCAGCATCTGCCGCAGCGCCACGTTGAGCGAGCGAATGCCGCCGCCCACCGGCGTGGTCAGCGGACCCTTGATGCTCACCAGATAATCGCGGCAGGCCTGCACGGTGCTGTCCGGCAGCCAGGTGTTGAACTGCTTGAAGCTCTTTTCGCCGGCGTACACCTCCATCCAGTGGATCTTGCGCTGACCGGCGTAGGCTTTGGCCACCGCGGCATCGAGCACGCGCACGCTGGCGCGCCAGATATCCGGGCCAGTGCCGTCGCCTTCGATGAAGGGGATGATGGGATTGCGCGGAACCTGCAGACGGCCGCGATCGATGCCGATCCTGGCGCCACCGCTGGGCACGACGAGTTGAGGTTCGCTCATGGGATATCTCCTTGGGGCCAGCGCGGCAGCGCCGCGAAAGATGCATTGTCGCGCTTTGACGGACCTACAGAAAGCTCGGGATTGAGCGCGCGCAGCGAATCAGCTCCCATCAGCGCGACCGGGTGCGGCGTACGCGGCATCGAGGGCCGCCTGCAGCGTCGCCTGATCGGCCCACGCCAGCGTGGCGCGGCGCCGATGCCGCAGCAGCAGCGCGCGCCAGCGCCGCTTGCGCAGCAGACGCATGAAGCGCGGTGATGGCACGCGCTGGCCCAGCACGTGCAACCAGCGGCCGTCGCTGGCCAGTTGCAGGCCCAGCCGCCGCGCCACCGCGGCCAGCGCCGGCACGCTGAAGAAACCGATGTGCTGGCCGCTGTCGAGCATGTAGTAATGCCATTCTCCGGGACGGTTGCGCGTCGCCGGCAGCAGCTCGCTGCTGAGCACCAGCACGTCCGCCTCGGCAGCCAGCGCGGCCAGCGTCTGCAGCGGATCGGGCAGGTGCTCGATCACCTCGAACGCGGTGGCGAGGTCGTAGTGCGCGCCGGGCTGCGCCTCGAAGCCGCGCGCATAGAGATTCGCACAATAGGGATCGCGCCAGCGGAAATCGTAGCCGCGATCGCGCAACAGGCGCACCAGCAGACCACTGCCGGCGCCGTGATCCAGGCACGCGCCGGCCTGCGGCCAGTGCCAGGCCAGCAGCGCGGCGGTACGCTCGGCCAGATCCAGATTGCGCGCCACGATGCCGGTATCCAGCGTGGTGATGGCGCTGTCGCTGTAAGCCTCGGCCAGCCAATGCGGATCGGCCGCGCGCACGTATCCGCAGTCGGCGCAGCGTAGGAACTGCGCCGCGTACTTGCGTAGCACTGTGGCGCTGGCGAAGGGCGTCTCGGTGCCGCGGCAGATCGGGCAGGTCATGCGCTGCTCATTTGACGTTGCGCAGATCCCAGTGCGGACCGATCAGCCAGGTCAGACGCTGCGCGATGATCTTCATCGGCAACGTGCTGCGGATTTCCAGTTCCACGTGCAGATCGCGCGATTCGGCGCGCACGCTGGCGGCGGGATCGAGCGCGCCCAGCGCGACCGGGACTTTGTCCGGTTCGTGCTGCAGGGCGCACCAGCGCGCGAACAGCGTGGGCCGCTGCAGCGCGTCTTCGATGGCTTCGGCCAAGGCCTCGGGGCTGTCGCCGGCGAAGGCCAGCGCGGGCTCGGTACCGCGCGCGCGGGTGAAGTGTTCGATGTGGATCAGGAACAGGCTCATGGGGTCGGACTCATGGCAGCGAATGTGAGACGTGAGACGCGCTGTGGTTCTTGGGTGTCATCCTGAACGTAGTGAAGGATCTCACGCTTGAGTCTCGCGCAAAGTCTGCCGGCACCGGCATGCGCCGAGATCCTTCGCTGCGCTCGGGATGACACGGGGTTGGACGTCACACGCTAGACGCAAACGGAATCGGGGTGCTCATCGCGGCCACAATCGGCGTCAACGCCTGCGCCGCGGCGGCGGCGGGCATGGCATATTCGAGCACACCCAGACACGGCGCCGGCAGGCGCGCGCGCAGCGTATCCAGATTGCCGGCCAGCGCTGGCAGCGAAGGCTCGATCTGGTTGCCGATCCAGCCCAGCAGTTCGCAACCATCGGCGCGGATCGCGCGCGCACTGAGCAGGGCATGGTTGAGGCAGCCCAGGCGCAGGCCCACCACCAGAATCACCGGCAGGCGCAGCGCGTGCGCCAGATCGCCGGCAACAAGCCTGTCCGACAGCGGCGCCAGCCAGCCGCCGATACCTTCGACCACGCGCGCATCAGCGTGCGCGCCCAGTAGTGCGTAGGCCGCGTGGATCGGTTCCAGCGTGATGCGGCGGCCCTCCGCGGCGGCAGCCAGATGCGGCGAGATCGGCGCGGCGAAGGCCAGCGGATTGACCAGCGCGTAATCGGGGCGCGGATCGCTGGCGGCCTGCAGCGCCAGCGCGTCGTCATTGCGCAAACCCTGCGGCGTCTGTTCGCAACCGCTGGCCACCGGCTTCATGCCGACCGCATGCAAGCCGGCCATGCGCAGCGCGCGCAACAGCGCCACGCTGACGAAGGTCTTGCCGATGCCGGTGTCGGTGCCGGTGACGAATACGTCGCGCGTGTGCATGGCACAATTGTGGCTTTCCGCGGAAGTTACGTCATCCATGCACGCGTTCGATAGTCTCGATCATCTGCCCAAGCAGGATTTGTACGCCGCGTTGGTGCGCGAGACAGCGGCGCTGCTAGGCGACGAGCGCGACCTGATCGCCAACGCCGCCAACTTCGCGGCGCTGGTGTGGCAGCAGGTGCCGACGCTCAACTGGTGCGGATTTTATCTACTCAAGCCCGATGGCGATCTGCTGGTCGGCCCATTCCAGGGCCGGCCGGCTTGCGTGCGCATCGCGCTCGGACGCGGTGTGTGCGGTACTGCCGCGGCCACGCGCCAGACGCAGTTGGTGAAAGATGTGAACGATTTTCCCGGCCATATCGCCTGCGATGCCGCCTCGCGCAGCGAGATCGTGGTGCCACTGCTGCGTGACGACGGCACGCTGCTGGGCGTGTGGGATGTGGACAGCCCCGCGCCCGCGCGCTTCGACGCCGAGGATCAAGCCGGCATGGAAGCGCTGTGCCGGGTATTCATGGCCAGCATTGATTGAGCGCTGGCAGGGTGTTGAGAAACACCCTGATGCCGTGGGACAAGGATATCCCGACTTGAGCAAGTGCCAGGAAGGCACTTTGCTCAACAATCCACTAGCGTGCGGCCAGCTCGCGCGGCGATCCGCCCAGCAACTTCGTCAGTGCACCGCGCGCGGTCTCCACGCCCGTACCCGCCGTGGCCGAGAACACCTGCGCCGACAGCACGCCGCCCAGTTGTGTCAGCTCGCGCTGCACCGCCAGCAGCGTTTGCGCGATCTGGCCGCGACCGAGCTTGTCGGCCTTGGTCAGCAGCACGTGGCAGGGCAGCGCGTGCGCGGCGCAGAACACCAGCATCTGCTGATCGAATGGCGTCAGCGGATGGCGGATGTCCATCACCAGCGCCAGCGCGCGCAGGCTGCGGCGTCGCGCCAGGTAATGTTCGAGTGCCTCGCGCCACTGCGCGCGCACGGCCTCGGGCACCTTGGCGTAGCCATAGCCAGGCAAATCCACCAGGCGGCGGCCATCGGGCAGGACGAATACCACCAGATGCTGGGTGCGTCCCGGCGTGCGCGAGGTGCGCGCGAGGCCGTGCACACCGACCAGCGCGTTGAGCGCGCTGGACTTGCCGGCGTTGGAACGGCCGGCAAAGGCGATTTCCGCACCGCTGTCGGCGGGCAGCTTGTGCGGGTCGGGCGTGGACAGCACGAAGCTGGCGCCGTGCAGGGGATTGCTGGGCATGGGAATCCGTGCGGATAGAGGGTTTGACCGCCTCCGGAGGCGCAAGGATAATCCAGCGCTGGTACGCGCCGCCCCGCCGCGCCGCGGGCAAACGGGTTGGTGCGACATCGGCAGCACCCGATCGGCCTCTGCGGAGAAGGTACATGAAGCTGGGCAGCATGATGGTTCTGGGCGCGCTGTTGTTCGCCGCCGGCGCGCATGCCGAGGGCGCGATGCCGCCAGGCACGGTCGCGGCGGGCAAGGCCAAGTCGGCGATCTGCGCCGCCTGCCACGGCATGGATGGCAACTCGACCGATCCGCAATACCCCAAGCTGGCCGGGCAGCAAGCCAGTTACATCTATCGCCAACTGGTGTTGTTCAAGAGTGGCGTGCGCCAGAACCCGATCATGCTCGGCATGGCCATGTCGCTGAGTCATCAGGACATGGCTGATCTGGCGACTTATTTCGCCGCGCAGAAGATCATCCCCGGCGTGGCCGATCCCAAGGCCGTGGCCGTCGGCCAGGCTTTGTACCGCGGCGGTGATCGTGCCACCGAAGTACCGGCCTGCATGGCTTGCCATGGCCCGGATGGTCAAGGGAATCCCGGCGCGGTGTATCCGCATCTAGCCGGGCAGCACGCGACTTATGTGCGCACCGTGCTGACCGCGTGGCATGACGGCACCACGTGGGGCAAGACCGCCCACGCCTCGATCATGCCGACGCTTGCCAAGCGCCTCACCGCCGCGCAGATCGCCGACGTGGCCAGCTACATCGCCGGTCTGCACACGGCGACACCGATCGTGCCGACGCAGCCGACGCTGAACAACACGGCCTTCGCCAAGTAACGCCCGCAAGCAGTCAACGCGGGCCGCGCCCGCATCACGAGGATTGCCCGATGTTGAAGTCCTTGATTCCGGCCGTGGTGCTGGTTCTGCTGCTGGCTGGCTGCTCGTCGTCGCAGCCGCCGGCCAGCCCGCTGGCCTCTGCGCCGACGACAGCGGCTGCTGGCGCCAGTGCCGCGCCCGCCAGCAGCACGCCAGCGGCGGCGTCCAATGCCGCACCCGCTGCGGCGACCAGCACAGCTTCGGCCCCGGCCAGCGCGACAACCACGGCCAGTGCACCCGCCACCGCGGCCAGTGGCGGTGGTACGCCGGTGCTGGCGCCTGCTGACACGGGCCAATGGGTCGAGGGCAAGAACTATTTCCGCATCGAACCCGCCGTGCCCACCGACCGCGCTGATCACGTGGTGGTGACCGAGGTGTTCTCATGGGGTTGCCCGGCCTGCAATCAGTTCCAGCCGATGGCCGATGCCATCCGCGAGAGCATGCCGGCCTACGTGCACTGGCAGTATCTGCCGGCCTCGTTCATTTCGCCCGAGGACTGGCCGACTTTCCAGCGCGCCTACTACACCGCGCAGGCGCTGGGTCTGGACAACCCGACCACGCACGACGCCATGTTCAAGGCGATCTGGACGCCCGGCGGTCCGCTCAACACCTACGACGGTCTGGGCACGTCGCAGCCGCGCGTCAAGCGGCATCTGCCGAGCATCGCCGCTGTGGCCAAGTTCTACGCCCGGTACGGCGCCGACCCCAGGACTTTCGAGGCCACCGCGGATTCGTTCGCGATCCGGGCCAAGATGAAACGCGCCGATCAGTTGATCAAGGCCTACGGCGTCGACAGCACGCCGACGCTGGTGGTCAACGGCGCGTATCGCCTGGACGTGCTCTCGGCCGGTGGCCTGCTGGAAACCCAGAAGCTGGTGCAATATCTGGCGCAGAAAGAAGCCGCCGCCATGCACCTGAAACAGTGAGAATTCGTCGATGAGCCCCGCCCGGATCAAACGCGCCCTGCGCAAGCACCTGCTGCTGTGCGCCGTACTGCTGGCCGGCATGGCGCAAGCGGCGCTGGCGCAAGTCGGCGGCCCCTCGATGGTGATGTACCAGCCCGGCGTGGCCTACAAGGCCATCACCCCGGCGCAACCGCTGAATCCCGCGGCCAAGCGCATCCAGGTGATCGAGGTGTTCTCCTACGCCTGCCCGCACTGCTTCGAGTTCCAGCCCTACGCCGAGCAGATCCGCAAATCGCTGCCGGCCGATGCCGAGTTCGTGCGCCTGCCGGCCGTGTTCTGGCCGGTGTGGGAGCCGTTCGCGCGCGCGTTCTTCGCGGCGCAAAAGCTGGGCG
>NZ_JBTSRB010000067.1:0-11890 GCF_054637675.1 Metallibacterium sp. | reverse complement strand
CCGACGGCGTGGGCGCGTATTTGTTCGTGGACATGGCGCACGTCGCCGGCCTGGTCGCCGCGGGCGTGTACCCCAGCCCGCTGCCGCACGCGCACGTGGTCACCAGCACCACGCACAAGACCCTGCGCGGCCCGCGCGGTGGCGTCATCCTGGCCAGCCGTAATGCAAGCGGTAGCGCCAGCGAGGATCTGCAAAAGAAACTGCAATCGATGATCTTCCCCGGCACCCAGGGCGGCCCGCTGATGCACGTCATCGCGGCCAAGGCGGTGGCCTTCAAGGAAGCGCTGGAACCGGCGTTCAAGACCTATCAGGCGCAAGTCGTGAGCAACGCGCGCGCCATGGCCGCCGCGTTCAGCGCGCGCGGCTGCAAGATCGTCTCCGGCGGCACCGACAATCACCTGATGCTGGTCGACATGATCGGCCGCGAGGTCACCGGCAAGGACGCCGAGGCGGCGCTGGGCAAGGCGCACATCACCGTCAACAAGAACGCCGTGCCCAACGATCCGCGCTCGCCGTTCGTCACCTCGGGGCTGCGCATCGGCACCCCCGCGGTGACCACGCGCGGGTATGCCGAGGCCGACTGCACGGCGCTGGCCGGCTGGATCTGCGACGTGCTCGACGCCCCCGCCGATGAAACCGTCATCGCCAGCGTGCGCAACAAAGTCACCGAACAGTGCCGCGCGTTTCCGGTGTATGGCTGAGAAAAAGGAAGTGGGAAGTAGGATGTGGGGAATGCCCGCGGCGTCCGCGTTCCTGCTTTTCCGACTCCTCACTCCCGACTTCCTACTCCCCGTTTTTTGAATGCACTGCCCCTTCTGCCAGCACGAAGACACGCGCGTGATCGACTCGCGGCTGAGCGAGGACGGCAGCACGGTGCGGCGCCGGCGCGAGTGCCCGGCCTGCGGCGAGCGCTTCAACACCTTCGAGACCGCCGAAATTCGTCTTCCGGCGGTGATCAAGAGCGACGGCCGGCGCGAGCCGTTCGATGAACGCAAGCTGCGCGTCAGCTTCGAGCGCGCGCTGCAAAAACGCGCGGTCGGCCCCGAGGCCATCGACGCCGCGGTGCGCGCCGTGCTGCACGGATTGCGCGGGGGCGGCGAGCGCGAAGTGCCCTCGCTGCAGGTGGGCGAACTGGTCATGCTTGAGCTGAAAAAA
Organism: Metallibacterium sp.; assembly: GCF_054637675.1. Taxonomy (NCBI): domain Bacteria; kingdom Pseudomonadati; phylum Pseudomonadota; class Gammaproteobacteria; order Lysobacterales; family Rhodanobacteraceae; genus Metallibacterium; species Metallibacterium sp. Next base: position 10,735 of record NZ_JBTSRB010000067.1, on the reverse strand, counting down.
CTCGATCAGGTGGCTTACGTGCGTTTCGCTTCGGTGTATCGACGCTTCGAGGACGTGCAGGCGTTCCGCGAGGAAATCGAGCGCCTCGAACGCGACCTGCCCGCGCTCGAGGGTCTGCAACTGCCGCTGCTGCAACCCGCCGCCGCGGGCAAGCCCGACAAACCCGGCAAGCGCTGAGCGGCCGTGCGCAGGGCCTTCGCCATCGACCACGCCTGCGACGTGCCGCAATGGCTGCCGACACTGGCGGCGGCGCAAGCCGCAGCGTTCGCGCCGCTGATCGCGGGACTGGATACGAACACCGCATTGGCGCGACTGCGCACGCATCAGCGGCACCGCGCGCTGCCGACCACGCTGATCGCGCACCACGAGGCGTTGTCATGGCTGGGCGGCGTCAGCCTGCTCGACAACAGCCCCGAGGACACGCGCCCCTGGGCGCCCTGGCTGGCCAGCCTGGTGGTGCGCGACGAGCAGCGCGGGCAAGGCATCGGCAGCGCGCTGATCCGGCGCGGCGTGGAGGAAGCGCGCGCGCTCGGGGTGGCGCACTTGTATCTGTATTGCGCGGCCGATTTGGTGGGCTACTACGCGGCGCGCGGCTGGCATACCTGCGGCGATTACACGCGCGGGGCGTGGCGCGCCGTGGTCATGCGCATGGACACCGGCGCCGCCGAACCGCGCGCATGAGCACCTTCAGCGCCAGCGATCACGCGCACATGGCGCAAGCGCTGCGGCTGGCCGCGCGCGGGCTGTTTACCACGCAGCCCAATCCGCGCGTCGGCTGCGTGATCGCGCACGGCGAAAATGTTGTTGGCGACGGCTGGCATGCGCGCGCCGGCGAACCGCACGCCGAGATCTATGCGCTGCGCGCGGCCGGCGCGCAGGCGCGCGACGCGACCGCCTACGTCACGCTGGAGCCTTGCGCGCACCACGGCCGCACGCCGCCCTGCGCCGATGCGCTCATCGCCGCCGGCGTGGCGCGCGTGGTGGTCGCGTGCAGCGATCCGTTTCCGCAGGTCGCCGGCGCCGGCATCGCGCGCCTGCGTGGCGCCGGCATCGCGGTCGACGTGGGCTTGATGCAGGACGCCGCGCGCGAGTTGAATCGCGGTTTCCTCAGTCGCATCGAGCGTGGCCGTCCGTGGTCGCGCCTGAAGCTGGCCATGAGTCTGGATGGCCGCACCGCGCTGGCCGACGGGCGCTCGTTCTGGATCACCGGAGAAGCCGCGCGCGGCGACGTGGCGCACTGGCGCGCGCGCAGCTCGGCCATCCTCACCGGCGCCGGCACCGTGCGCACCGACAATCCGCGCCTGAGCGTGCGCCTTGATCGCCTCTCTCACCGCGATGTCGAGCCGCGCCCCGATCCCCTCTCCCAGCGGGAGACGACCAACGGGAATCCCCAAGGGAGCGGCGGGGGTGAGGGTGCGTATCTTGCGCAGCGTCACGCATCAGCCGAACCCTCATCCCCGGCCCTTCTCCCGGCGGGAGAAGGGAGCCCGTTCGTGCCGCCGCTGCGCGTGGTGCTGGACGCGCGGCTCGATGCCCTGCCCGTCGGCGCGCATCTGCTGGACGGCGCCGCGCCCACGCTGATCCTGCACGCGCCGGATGCCCGCCCCGCGCATGCCGACTACGCGCGCGCCGAGTGCCTGCCGATTGCCGTCGTGGACGGGCGTCTGGACCTGGGCGCCGCGCTGGCCCTGCTCGCCGCGCGCGGCTGCAACGAGGTGCAGGTGGAAGCCGGCGCCACACTGGCCGGCGCGCTGCTGCACGCCGGTCTGGTCGACGAACTGCTGCTGTACATCGCGCCGGTGCTGCTGGGCGACAGCGCGCGTCCGCTGCTGCATCTGCCCGCGCTCGCCGACATGGCCGCGCGCTGGCAACTGCGCACGCTGGATCGACGCATGCTCGGCGAGGATCTGCGCCTGCTGCTGCGCCCCCACTGAGGAGACTGGCATGTTCACCGGCATCATCCAGGCCATCGGCACCATCGCCGCCATCGATCCGCGCGGCGGCGACCTGCGCCTGTGCATCGATTGTGGCGCGCTCGATCTGGCCGGTGTCGCGCGCGGCGACAGCATCGCCGTCAGCGGCGTGTGCCTGACCGCGATCGAGCTGGGCGCGCAGCGCTTCGCGGCCGATGTATCGCGCGAGACGCTGGCCTGCACCACGCTGGGCGCGCTACGCGTCGGCGCTGCGGTCAATCTTGAAAAAGCCCTGCGCGTGGGCGATGCGCTGGGCGGGCATCTGGTCGCCGGCCACGTCGATGGCGTCGGCCACGTGCTCGATGTGCGCGCGGACGCGCGCTCGCAGCGCTGGCGCTTTGCCGCGCCCGCTGAACTGGCGCGCTACATCGCCGGCAAGGGCTCGATCTGCATCGACGGCGTCAGCCTCACCGTCAACGAGGTGGACGGCGTCATGTTCGGTGTCAACCTGATTCCGCATACCGTGGCCTTGACCACCTTCGGCCAGCGCGCGGCGGGGGACGCGGTGAATCTGGAGGTCGATCTGCTGGCGCGCTACGTCGAGCGCATGCTGGGCGCGCGCCCAGGCTGATTGCGCGCCAGCGCCTGCTCAAGCGTAAACGCTGCGCCCAGCGCCAGAGTAGTGGTCGTAGATGTGCGCGAACGCGCGCGCGAATTTTTCCTGCTGTACGTCGTGGGTGTAGGGCTTGGGCAAGCTGCGCATCTGCAGCTTGATGGTCTGCATCACCGCCGCCTTGGCCTGCTGTTTTTCGCGCCAGTCCAGCACCAGCTTCTCGCGCTTGAGCGTGGCCAGCAGTTCGCGGCACACGCGCTTGACCTCGACCTGCTCGGCCTTGCTCAGCCTGGGCTCGGGCTGGGTGAGGATGTCGAACAGGGCGAGTTCCTCCTCGCTCAGGTTCTCGGCCACGGCGCGCTGCTCTTCCGTGCTCAGGTCGCGGGCGAACTGCACCAGCTCGTCGAACAGCGCCTCGATGTTCTTGCTGCCGGCGTTGTACTCGTCGATCAGCTTCTGGAACTTCTCGGCCAGGTCCACGCGCGCGGGGTTGATCTGCACCATCGCGCTCAGCCGGCCCTCGATCAGGCGGCGCAGCTTTTCGGCCTCGGTGCGCTTGTGGCCACCCTGGTCGAACTTGTCCTGCAGCGCCTTGAAGTCGATCTCGGAGAGATTGATCAGCGCCTCGGGCTGGCTGGCCGGGGCGATGTGATAGCCCTCGGTGGCGATCGAATCGTTGAGCAGCGCCTCCACGTCACCCATCACCGCGCTGATGTCGGGCTGGCCGGTCTCGGCGCGGATCTTGGCGGCGAGATAGCTCACCAGCACCGCCATCGGCGCCAGCTCGCGCGCCAGCGGATCGGGCAGAATGGCCTTGAACAGGCGCGCCACCTGGCCGGCCAGGCGCAGCCAGCGCTTCTTGTCGGCATCGCTGGCCAGAAACGCCTCCACCGCGTCGGCGATCAGCCCGATGCGGGCAAAGCCCTGCGCGCCGGCGATGGCGTCCAGGCTCACGCCATGCTGGGCGGCGAACGTCTGCGCGTCTTGCAGCGCCGCGCGCAGCGTCTGCACCAGCTCGGCCTTGTCGAGGATGGGCGAGGCCTGTCCGGCCGCTCCGGGCTGGGCGTACACGGCCAGCGCGTTCTGCAGCGCACGAAAGATGCCCACGTAATCGACGATCAACCCCGATTCCTTGCCCGGCGCCACGCGGTTGGCGCGGGCGATGGTCTGCATCAGCGTGTGCGCGTGCATGGGCTTGTCGAGATAGATCGTCGAGCAGGTCGGCACATCGAAACCGGTGATCCACATCGCGCACACGAACACCAGGCGCAGCGGGTCGGCCTCGTCCTTGAACTTCTCGTCGAGCTTTTCCTTCAGCAGGCGCTGGCGATGTGGCGTGATCTCCAAGCCTTTCGCGCGCAGATCTTCCACCTCGTTCTGGCCTTGCGACACGACCACAGCCATGTCGGTGGTCTGCATCAGCCGGATGCGCGCGATCAGTGCCTCGCGCGCATCGCCCCGGGCTTGCTTCAGCGCCGCCTGCAGCCGCGCGATCTCGGCTTTCCAGTGCACCTGAACCTTGTCATACATGCGCAGCGCGGTGGCCTTGTCGATGCACACCATCATCGCCTTGCCGCGATAGCCGCGGCCGACAAAGTGCCGCACCACGTCCGTGGCGATCGCCTCCAGCCGGTCCTCGCGGGTGATGATGTGGTACTCGCGGGCGAACTCGCGCTCCAGCTTCTTCTCCTGATCCGCGTCCAGCTCGGCGGCTTCGAGCAGGGTTTCCAGATCGCGGTTGAGGTCGGCGTTGGTGAGCTGCACCTCGGGAATGCGGTTCTCGTAATACAGCGGCACCGTGGCGCCGTCCTCGATCGAGCGGGCGAAGTCGTAGACGCTGACGTAGTCGCCGAACACCTCGCGCGTGCGTTCTTCCTCGCCGGCGATCAGGGGCGTGCCGGTGAAACCGATGAAACCGGCGTTGGGCAGGGCGTTGCGCATGTTCAGCGCGAACACGTCGTACTGGCTGCGGTGCGCCTCGTCGGTGATCACGATCACGTCGGAGCGGTCGGAGAGTTGCGGGTAGGGCTGGCCCGGCTCGCTGCGGAATTTCTGGATCAGGGTGAAGATGGTGCGCTCGTTGCCGCGCAGCAGTTGCCGCAGGTGCTCGCCACTGCTGGCGCGCACGTCCTCGCGCGCGGTGGCGCCGGTGGCCTTGAAGGTCTTGCTGATCTGCGCGTCCAGTTCCTCGCGGTCGGTGACGATCACGAACGTGCAACTGCCGAGAACCTTGCGCAGCACCTTCTGCGTGAAAAACACCATCGACAAACTCTTGCCCGAACCCTGCGTGTGCCAGAACACGCCCAGGCGCTTGCGCTCGGCCGGCTCGCTGGCGCGCAGCTCCTGCAGCCGCGCGATGGCTTTGTTCACGCCGAGCAACTGGTGGTTCTTCGCGGTTTTCTTCACCAGGCCGCCCTTGGCCTCCTCGAACACGGTGAAGTTTTCCACGTAGTCCAGCAGCCGCGCCGGTTGCAGCAGGCCGTGCAGCGCGCGCTCCAGGCTCACCGTGCCGGCATTCGGGCCGAGCACCTCGGCCTCGTCGTCCACGCGCCTCCAGTCGAAAAAGTGCTCCCAGGCGCTGGTCAGCGTGCCCACGCGCGTGTCGCTGCCGTTGCTCAGCAGAATGAAGGCGTTGGGGTGGAACAGTTGCGGGATGCTCTGGCCGCGGTAATCGCGCAGGTTGTCATCGAACGCGCTTTTGAGCGGCACGCTGGGCTTTTTCAGCTCGATGAACACCAGCGGCAAGCCGTTGACGAAGCCCAGCAAATCGCAGCGGCGGCGGTACATATCGCCCGCCACCCACAGTTGCGAGGCAAGAAAGAACTCGTTGTTGTCCGCTGCGGCCCAGTCGATCACGCGCAGGGTTTCGATCACCTGGCCGCCGTGCGCGTCGGGCAGGCTCACCTTCACGCCGTCCTTCAGCAGCCGGTACAGCGCGCGGTTGGCGTTCACCGCGATCTGCGTGCTGCGGTCCGCGCTGATCTGGTCGATGGCCTGCGCGTAGGCCGTGTCCGGCAGGCCGGGGTTGAGCCGCTGCAAGGCCGCGCCCAGGCGGCGCGTGAGGATGACCTGATGCTCGCTCTCGCGGCCCTCGCTGCCGTGCTCGCCGAAGGTCTCGGCGAACAAGTTGGCGTGGGTCCAGCCCAGCAACTCCAGCAGCGCGATGGCCGGCTGCTCCACCAGCATCAGCTCGCCGTAGCCGGCAGTGACATCACGGACGGTGGGCACGGTGCTGGGCTGCTTGCGTGGCGTCTCCAAGGTTCACTCCTTGCCCAGCGACAGATACAGCGTCCGGGTGGGCCCATCCTGCGTGGCGCGAAAGCCGAAGGCACGATAGAACGCGGCGGCATGGTCGTGCAGCGCATCCACCAGCAGCACGCGCACGCCGAGATGTTGGCGCAGTTGCAGGCTGCAGTGCACCGCATGCCCCAGCAACAATTGGCCGTAGCCCTTGCCCTGCGCCGCTTGCGCCACCGCCAGTCGGCCGATGCGCACGGCGGGTACCGGGTACGACGGCAAACGCTTGCGGTCTGCCGGCTGCAACTCGGCTAAAAACAGTTGCGCCGCCGCCAGGCTGCAATAGCCGAGGATGCGCGCGGCGTCGGCATCGTCCACCAGCAAGTGGGTGGTAGCGATGCCGTCGCGCTGGTGCTGCCCGGCGCGTTCGCGCAGATAGGCGTCCAGCGTGGGTTCGCCACAGTGAAAGCCGTCGCGGTCGTGCCGCCTGGCGTCCAGCAGCGTGAACTGCAGCGCCACGTCAGCGGGGCAGTTGGGCCGCGTCCGCCATGGCCTGCTTCAGGCGCGCATTGGGCTTGAACGGGGCGTCCAGCGCCTTCATGAAGCGGCGCGATTCCGCCGCCGACAGCGTGGCGCTGAGTTCGGCGGCCATCACGGTCTCGGCCTCGCGCAGCACCGCATCGCGCACGAACGCCGACAGCGGCATGCCGCGCAAGTCGGCGGCGCGGCTGATGCGCGCCTTGTCGGTGGGGTTCAGGCGTAGATCGAGTCGGGCGGCAGCGGTCATGGCGGTGTCCTGGTGAAAGCTCGGAACAAGCTCAAGGCGTATTGTACGGAATCATCCCGTACAGCAGAGTCTGCGGTCAATCCGCGCCCATGCAAGCCGACTCAGTCGGCTGCCTTGCCCGGCGCCGCGTCCGATCCCGGCGCGCCGATGTTCACCATCCTGCCGTCGCGCCACACATGGCAGGGCGTGCCGGTGCGCAACGCCAGCTCGCGGGCGTTTTGCGCGGCGCGGCGCAGAGCGGGCAGCACCTTGTGCAAGTCGGGGTCGCGTGACGGCGACGATGGCTTGGGTTTGCTGGCGGTCATGGGTTGTCCTCGCTGGCAATCAGCACCGGCTCATTGCCAGCATTGTCATACAGCGCCCAGGCGTTGACCAAAGGTTTGTAGACCAACTCGAAGTTGCGCAGCCCGGTGGCGAATCGACGCCGGATCACTGCTTCGGGGATGGCGTGGCCGCCCTGCGCCACGCGGCCAAACCTTCGAGCTTGACGTGTCGTCGCGATCTTGGCGGACGATCATGGCGGCGCTGTGGTTCCTCAATGTCGATGCCGAACGGCGTGCGCCTCAGGCTGCCGGCGCCGACAGGGGTGCAAGGGCACAGGCTGGACTGCATGCGGCCACCGCACACACACTGGCGTTAGATTGGCTTGAGTGGCACAGTGCGATCCATTGCAGCCCTCCGATCTATGCACACGAGCGGCCGCTTTCGCTCGTCTGGTTTGCGGGTCGCGATTCCTTACCCGTGGCCGCAGCTGCATCTGTCGCTTATTTGCCGCGCTGGCCTCATGCACACTTTCATCATTGTCAGGGGCGCCGGGAGCGTATGGCTACAAAAAGTCGCGGACGCGCTGGTGGAGGAATTTCATCTCGATCTACGCAGGCGACACGGGTGCCCGGCCCGCCTTGGCGTTGGTGCTGCCGACTGGACGACCGCGGCAACGATGTTATTGATGCTTGGCACAAGCGTGATTTGTCCAAGAAGGCCCGCATGAACTTTGAGCGGCGTCGAGATCACCTGTCGCAGCTGGAGCTAAGGTTCTGGAATCGGCCAAGCGCCTGCTCAATTGGTGATCACATATATGTGATACACTTCAGCGATGAATCTGGTAAGCAGTGGCGTCCCTTCGGGCACATCGACCTCGTGAGGAGCGCCTTTGTGTTCACTGAGAGCGCCTACGAGAAGGACGATGTCTACCATCCCCATGATGCTGTCGAACGTGCCAAACGCCATCGAGGCTCGGTCACTGCAGACTTTTCCCGTCGCGCCAAATTTTGCTTTCAGCGTGATCAGCAACCCACCTGAAAATACCGTGCACATAGGCGGCACGGTGCCTGTAGTCATCGCGGTAGCAATCGACGCGCTCACGGCCGAAAGGCGAACGGCGGTTACGTTGCTGAAGGCGCGCCGATCCTGGGCCGACCGGGAATCCCGCCAGTTCTATGTAGAGGCGGCCGTGGAACAAGGTCTGGCATACCAGATCAGGGTGAATCGCGAACGACGAGAAATGAGCCAGCGCGAACTCGGAAAAATTGTCGGCACGCGTCAGTCGGCAATCAGTCGCATGGAAGACCCCGATTATGGGTCGCAGTCCATTCCGAAGCTGCTCAAAGTCGCACATGCCTTCGATTGCGCGCTGCTGGTTAAGCTGGTGCCGTTTTCTATGTTGGCAGTGGAGGCGGAGCACCTATCCGAAGATGACCTCTATGCCGCAGGCTATGACGAAGAAGTACAGGAGAACGAGCTATGGTTAGCGAAACTAAGTTGAAGGCCAAGAAGGTGCAGGGTGCCCACCCGGTGCCACAGCTAGTTGTCGACCCGGATAGTGTAGATAACGCATCGCCAATCTACGCGGATTCCCTCGTGCACATGGGTGTCGGACCATTCATCAGCAAGCTAACGTTTGGTTCTCAAACACCGACCTCCCGATCCGTCGCTGCCAATTTCACGTTGGTGCTACCGACGAATGCGCTTGTGGGACTTCTTGCGGCGTGCCAGCAGGCGCTCACGCCGGAAGCTCTGGCGAATTTAGCTGCGCTACGTGTGGACCAACTACGTGTGGACCAAGTAAAGGTGGAACCTGCTGCCTCGTAACGCATTGGTGCGGGTTCCGGCTGATCCCGTAGGGTGCTGTCCGCGAAAGCGGTCATAGGGAGAGTCTGTTCAGAGTTCCACTTCGGGCCGTCAGCCGCCTGCGGAGCGGTCGGGGGCCACCCTGACCACGCGAGAGGCGGCCAGCCATCCTCATCTTGGTGGCGCTGTTCAGACCGGTCTCAGTGGCTGGTTCGAGAGCGTTTCGGGTGGGGGTTGGATCGTTGGGGTGGCCGGTTTCGAATGGAATATGCAGGTACGTGGCCTCGGGCAGAAACACACGGGCGAAAGTGGTTTTACCCGCGCCGTTCGGCCCGGCGATGATCAGGATGCGGCGCGGCGCGCTCATGCGGCCACGGCCTGCGGCTCGGGCAGGTCGGACACGTCCAGCTCGCCGGAGATCAGCTTGGGCAGCAGCAGGTCGCGGGTGGTGCGGAGGTTGTGGTTTTTTTTCTTGAGCAGCAGCTCAAGATCGAAAAGCGGATCAAGGACTAACGCAGCGCTGTTCAGAACTCGATGTGGCGGCACAAGCAGACGCATTTCCTTCAAATCTCTAGCGCTCAGGTGTGCCACGGTCGTGCCCACGATGGTAGCTTCCAAATGCTTAATTGGTCCTTCCGTGACCCAGAAGAGCCAAGAGCGCGGGATGCCATCCATCGGTCGGAAACGAACGACTCGCTGATTCAGCCATGCCATGCCGCCAGCCCAGCGCCCCATGTGGAAGTCACCATCCATGCCGACCAAGATGTCGCCGTCGGCGATTAGGTATTTGCGGTCTGCCGCTTCGCTAGTTGTGGTGCTCGCGCGATCGCGCCTGATGTCCCGTATGCGAACGACGCCGAGGCCATCACCATCGTCGACAAACAAATTGGACTTGAACGGGAAACCATAAGTCTGATCTGCCACGTCGTACAACCCTCGAACTGCCCACCCCTCCGGCACGAGGCCCAGTTCGGACTCGACCATGCGGGTGTGCTCGTGGCCGGGGAAGCGGAAGCGCACGAACCATTCCTCGTAGATGCGCCGCGCCATCTCCTCCAGTATCGCGATGCGCCGCGTGTTGTTCTCGATCAGGTCGTCGTAGGCGGAGAGGATGGCGGCGATGCGGCGCTGCGTCGCAAGAGGCGGCAGGGGAATACGGAACTCACGCAGCACGCCGAGGTTGATATGCGGGACGCCAGATGATGATGCGCGATTGATCATCTCCTGCTGTGTCGTCGGATTTCGAAAACAGTAAAACAGCCACTGGGCGTCGACTCTCGACTCATCGACGGACAACTTCATCTGGCTCTGCGAGATGACAAGCCTTGCATACGGCGAGCTTTTCGGAATGATGCCGACCTGGCCGAGTGTTCCCCTCTGCGTGAAAACGACGTCGCCAGGGTGCGCGTTGTTGGCAAGTAGTTCGTCTGCTTTCGCATCGGTGACGAACACGAAGTCGTCGAAGCTGAAACGACGGTCGCCCGGGAGGTTGCATCCGCGGATGACTGGAACACCGTGATCAACGTAGTCGCGAGAAACCAACTTGGAGCCGAACGGGCCGCCGTTGAGCGCCCATTTCTTGGGCGCTTGAAGCTCCGTGATTGGTACTTCAAGCCAATCGTTACTTGCCATCAAGCAGCACCCAGCAAGTCGGCCAAGTTCGTTGCAATCGTCGTTTGCAGAGCGGATGCCTCGCCATTTAGCGCCTCCAGCTCCTCCTGCAACGCCTCCAACCGCTCCCTGAAATCAAACCCATCCGCCGCGCGCTCGCCCACGCCGACATAGCGCCCCGGATTCAGGCTCCAGCCCTGCGCCTCGATCTCGGCTAGCGTCGCGACCTTGCACAGCCCGGCCACGTCGCGGTAGCGGCCCTCGGGAAACTTTTCGGCCAGCAGCGCCGCGCCGCCCGCTTCCGTCTCCGGCGCATCGCCGCGGTACAGGCGCACGATGTTGGCGAGGAACTCCAGTTGCTCGGGCGTGAACTCGCGGATGGCGCGGGTGACTTGCTTGAAGAACGGGCGGGCATCGATGAACAGGATGGTGTCGCGGTTGCGTACCTGCACTGCCGAACCCTCACCCCCGGCCCCTCCCTTGGGGACTTCCGTTGGTCGTCTC
>NZ_JBTSRB010000066.1:0-11911 GCF_054637675.1 Metallibacterium sp. | reverse complement strand
CGCGCGCCGCCGGCCAGCGGCTGATCGACCGCCGCGCCGTGCCGCAGCAGCAGCTCGACCAACTCGCGCTGGCGTCCGTTGACCGCCGCGGCGAGGCAACTGATGCCGCTGCCGCTGAGTACATCCAGGCGCGCGCCGGCGGCGATCAAGGTGCGCGCCAGATCCGCAAAACCGCGTCCGCTGGCGTGCAGCAGCGCGCTGTAGCCGGCGGCATCGGGATGATCGACGGCGCAGCCCAGTTGCAGGAGGCGCCGCACCGCGGCGAGGTCGCCGCAGGCGGCGGCGGCGGGCAGATCCTCGGCGCGCAGCGCGCGTCGCGGCAGCGCGTAGCCGCCGTCCCAGCGCAGCCAGTCGATCAGCGCGGCGTCGCCCTGCGCCAGCGCCAGACCCAGCGGCGTTTCGCCGTTATCGCTGCTGGCCAGCGCATCGGCGCCGGCGGCGATCAGGCTGCGCACCAGCGGCAGCGCCTGTGCCGCAGGCAGCAGCAGTGCGTGATGCAGCGGCGCGCGCGCGCGCGCATCACGCGCATTGGCGTCCGCGCCGCGCGCCAGCAGCGCGTCCAGCGCCGCCAGCCAGCCAGCCGCGGCGGCCAGACTCAGTGGTGTGCGCCCATCGTCCGTGGCGCCAAAGGCATCGGCGCCGCGCGCCAGCAGCGCCTCGGTCAGCGCCGCGCCTTCCGGGGCGTTGCCCAGATGCGCCAGCACGCGCGCCAGCAGTCCGCCACCGGCTGGGCTAGCGCCTTGTGCGAGCAGCTCTTCCAACGCTTCCAGCGTATCCGGCAGGCGCTGGATGAGCGCATCGAACAGGCGCGTGCCGTCTTCCAGTCGCGCCTCGCCCAGCGCGCCGCGATCCAGCAGCCAGCGCCGCGCGCTGTCGTAGCCGCCGCCGGCCAGTTGCAGGTACAACTCAGCGAGGCTGTGCGCCGGCCACGTGCCGAGGTGCTGCTCGAAGGTCGACACCGCGGCCCAGTTCTCGCCGCGCAGCGCATCGAGCAAATCGGCGGGGCTGTCGGCGCCGGGCGCCGGCGCGACTTGACCGCGCAGGCTGGCCGGCAGCGGCGTATCCGGCGCCAGCGCGGCGACCAGATCCCAGCGCCCGGCGGCGCTGGCGTGATGCAGCGCGCTGCGACCATCGCTGCCGCGGCGCTGCGCGTCGGCGCCCAGCGCCAGCAGCGCCAGCACGGCGGCGGCGTCCGCGCGCGGCGACTGGCAGGCCAGCATCAGCGCATCGCGGCCGTGCACGTCCTGCGCCAGCGCATCGGCGCCGGCCGCGCCCAGTGCCTCGATCAGCGCGGTGCTGCCGGCGCGCGCGGCTTCCATCAGCGCGGTGGTGCCGTTGCGGTCGGCGCGGCGCGGGTCGGCGCCGGCGGCCAGCAGCAGACGCAGCAATGCGGCGTGGCCTTCCAGTGCCGCGGCCATCAGCGCGCTGCGGCCAAGGTGATCGCAGCGATCAATCTTGGCGCGGTGCTTGAGCAGCAGGCGCGCGCCTGCGATATCGTCCTCGCCAATGCCGCAGGCGGCGACCAGCGGCGGTTCGCCCTCGGCAGGATCGGCCGCAGCGCCGTGTTCCAGCAGGAAGGCGGCCAGCGTCCAGTTGGCGGCACGGCAGGCGAGGCTGAGCGCGCTCATGCCCTGCGCGTCGAGCGCGTTGATCGCGGCGCCGGCGTCCAGCAGCATCGCGGCGATGTTGGGATTGCCGCTGAGCGCGGCGCCGTGCAGCGCGGCGCGGCCTTCGGCGTTGCGCAGACGCGGATCGGCGCCATTGGCCAGCAGCGCCAGCACGGCCTCGTCGCGACCATGCCAGCTATCGCGCGTGGCGGCATGCAGCGCGGTCAGGCCGCCCTGCATGCGGTTGACCTCGGCGCCACGTCCGATCAGCGCGCGCAGCAGGCGCGTATCCGGCAGCACCGCGGCCAGCGAAAGCGCGCTGCGCTGGTCCGCGGCGTCCTTGCACGCGACCGCATCGGCCGGCGCGCCCGCATCCAGCAGCGCCAGCGCGGCGTCGCTGTCACCGCGGCGCGCGGCGTCCAGCAGCGCGGGGCCGAGCGCGGTTTGATCCGCAGGCGCGAGTGGCGCGGCATCCGCTGCCGTATCCGTCGGCGTCAGCGACCCAGTTGGCGATAGCGCGACAGCGGCGGCGTGCAGTGCAAACGCGGGCGTCTGCGCAGCGGCCTGCGTCGGCGCTGCGCGTGTTGGAGCCTCATCCAGCGGCATGGCCAGCGTGCGCGACGCTTGCAGCAGCGTGGCCAGCGGCAGCACCAGAATGGCATAGCCCGCCAGCAGCAGCCACGCCAACGGGGCGGCAACAGGCAGTAGCGGCAAGCCGCTGAGAGCGAGCACGCCGCACGCCAGCAGCAGCAGCGCCAGCGTCGCCGGCAGGCCGTGGCTGAAACGCCGCGTGCCGCGTGCCGGCATGCGCCGGGTGAAGCGCTGCGCGATCGTCGCGCCCATCGCATCGGCGCTGTCCGTGACGCCCGGGTTGGCGGCAAACACCTCGGCGTAACGCGTCCAGAACGGCCACAGCGCCAGCAGCGCCACCAGCAGCGCCGCGATCAGCAGGATCGTGTTGCCTGGCGCCGCGGGCTCACGTTGCAATTGCAGCAGCGGCCATAGGCACAGCACCAGCAGCAGCAGACAGGCCAGCGCGAAGCGCGCCAGATGTGCGGGAACATGGCGCAGTGCCGCGATCTGCCAGGGTGCGCCCGCCGCGCCCAGCGCGTACATGGCCGCGGCCATGGCCAGCGCGTTGGCCAGCAGCAGTGCCGCCACGCGCAGCAGCGGCCACGGCAGCAGCGCCAGCGCCGCGAGCAGCAGCGCGGGCATGAATCCAGCGAGCACGAGCAGCAGGCGTGGGCGTGGCGACGTCATGCGGCGTGCGGCTCAATCAGGTGAAGTTGCCGAAGTATAGGCAGCGTGGTGTCCATGCGTGCTGGCGGGTTGCGCTTGATGCGCGCGCGACGCAGCTGTACGGAGCCTGTGCAGGCGCATCGCGGGCTCGCTTGCCGGGACATGACCAATGGCTGCCGTGCTGCGCCATGTCTTGCAATACTTTCACGTACGGTGCAGCCTCGCGCGGCTGCAAAAACACGGCGACCTGAGTCGCAGGCACGTCCCGCCAGCCCTACGGAGAACACTCGCATGCCCCTTTACAAGACTTCCACGCGCACCACTCACGGTGCCTTTGCCGTTGGCGCGCTGGCGCTGGCGGTGGCCGTAGCCCTGGCTGCACCGCAGGCCGCCCGGGCCAGCGCGTTCCAGTTGAATGAAAACAGCGCCCAAGCCATGGGTCGCGCCTACGCCGGCGACGGCGCCGCACCAGGCGACCCCTCGGTGGTGGTCAACAACCCGGCGTCCATGGCGTGGTTCAAGCACAGCTATCTGCAGGTCAGTGCCACCGCGATCGACTTCAGCTCCCACTTCCACGGCAGCGCCACCGACGCCCTGGGGCAGCCGGTTTCCGGCGGCGACGGCGGCAATGCCGGCGGCACCATCCCGGTGCCGGCACTCTTTTACCTCAGGCCCATCAACGACCAGTGGGCGGTGGGCATGGGTGTGTCGGCGCCGTTCGGCTTCCAGACCCAATACAACCCGACCTGGGTGGGTCGCTACAACGCGATCTTGTCCGATTTCAAATCGGTGGATGCGACCTTCTCGGTGTCGTACAAGATAGCGGACAACTTCGCGTTGGGCGCCAGCCTGATCGCGCAGCGCACCAGTGCTGACCTGACCTCGGCGATCAATTTCGGCTCGATCCTGGCGGCGCCGCCATTCAATCTGGCGCCGACCTTCATGCCGCAGTCCGCCGACGGACTGGCGCAAATCAAGGGCCACAACTGGAAATGGGGCTGGCAAATCGGCGCGACGTGGAAGCCGACCGAGCGCGACACCATTGCCGTGCTGTATCACGCCAAGATCAGCCAGACCCTGACCGGCAATGCCACGTTCATCGTGCCCGCGCAGGTGCAGACGGTGTTCGCCGCCGCGCAGTTGCCGCTGTTCCAGAACACCGGCGGCAGCGCCGCTTTCGCCACGCCCGCGTACGTGAACCTGAGCTACTGGCATGTGTTCAACGATCGCTTCAGCGCCGGCGTGCAGGCCAACTGGACGCAGTGGAGCAGCTTCAAGAATCTCACCGTGGTCTATGCCAACCCGGCGCAACCACCGAGCACCGAGGTGTTCAACTGGCACAACTCGCACTTCATCTCGGTCGGTGGTGCTTATCACCTGAGCGATACGCTGACCTTGCGCGCCGGCGTCGGCCTGGACACCACGCCAACCTATCAGTTGACGCGTGACCCGCGCGTGCCCGATGCCACGCGCCGCTGGCTGACATTCGGCGTGGGCTACAGGCCGGTGAGCGATTTCGAGATCAACATCGGCTACGCCCATCTGTTCGTCAATAACGCGCGCATCAACAACGCGAGTCCGACCGGGGATCTGCTCACCGGCTACTACAACAACAGCGCCGACCTGCTGTCGGCATCGGCGACGTATCGATTCTGATCGCCCCTGTTGAGGCACCCTGAAAACCCGCGCGCAGGCGCGGGTTTTTTGTACGTGTCGTACCGCCTATTCGCCCAGCGTCAGCAGCGAGGCGTTGCCGCCGGCGGCGGTGGTGTTGATGCTGAGCACGCGCTCGGTCATGAAGCGTTGCAGGTAGTGCGGGCCGCCGGCCTTGGGTCCGGTGCCGGATAGCCCCTCGCCGCCGAAGGGCTGCACCCCGACCACGGCGCCGATCTGGTTGCGATTGACGTAGCAGTTGCCGGCGCGCACACCGCGGCTGATGCGTTCAATGGTGGCGTCGATGCGGCTGTGGATGCCCAGCGTCAGCCCGTAGCCGGTGGCGTTGATGGCGGCGATCACCGCATCAAGCTGGTCGGCTTGCCAGCGCACCACGTGCAGCACCGGACCGAACACCTCGCGCTGCAGCACGTCGATACCGGAGATCTCGTAGGCGCGTGGCGCGAAGAAGCTGCCGTGCGCGCAGCCGGCGGGCAGCGGCACGCTGGCGATCAGGCGCGCTTCGTGGTCCATGCGCGCGGCGTGCGCGTTGAGCACATCCAGCGCGTCCTGGTCGATCACCGGGCCGACATCGGTGGCCAGCAAGCCGGGATCGCCCAGCTTCAGCTCGGCCATGGCGCCGGCCAGCATGGCCAGCACCTTGTCGGCGATGTCAGCTTGCACGAACAGCACGCGCGCGGCCGAACAGCGCTGCCCTGCGGAATCGAAGGCCGCGGCGATGGCGTCCTTGACCAGTTGCTCGGGCAGCGCCGAGGAATCGGCGATCAGCGCGTTCTGGCCGCCGGTTTCGGCGATCAGCGCGGCGATCGGCGCGTCGCGCGCGGCCAGCGCGCGGTTGATGGCCCAGGCGGTGTCGGTGCCGCCGGTGAAGGCCACGCCCGCCACGCGCGCGTCGCCGGTGAGCGCCGCGCCGACCGTGCCGCCATCGCCGGGCAGGAATTGCAGCACGGCCTCGGGCACGCCGGCCTCGTGCAGCAGGCGCGTCATGGCGTGACCGATCAGCGTGGCCTGCTCGGCGGGCTTGGCGATGACGCTGTTGCCGGCAGCCAGCGCGGCGGCGATCTGCCCGGTGAAAATCGCCAGCGGGAAGTTCCACGGGCTGATGCACACGAACACGCCGCGGCCGTGCAAATGCATTTGATTCTGCTCGCCGGTGGGGCCGGGCAGGGCGATGGGCGCGCCGCACAGGCGCCGTGCTTCGTGCGCGTAATAGCGCAGAAAGTCCGCCGCCTCGCGCACCTCGGCGACGCTGGCGGGCAGGGTCTTGCCGGCCTCGCGCACGCACATGGCGATGAACGCGCCGCGGCGCGCCTCCAGCAGATCGGCGGCGCGCTCGAGCGTGGCCGCGCGCGTCTCGGCGGGCGTGGCGTCCCAGACCGGTTGCGCGGCCACGGCATTGCTCAGCGCGCGTTTGATGTCGTTGGCGTCGGCGGCCTGCCACTGGCCGATCACGCGACGGCGATCGGCGGGATCGGTCACCGCGCGCGGTGCGGTGCTGCTGGAGTCGGCGCCCGGCACCAGCGGCGCGGCTTGCCATGGACCTTGTTCGGCGTTGATCTGTGCGGCCAGCGCGCGCAGTTCCGGATCGTTGGCGAAGTTGACGCCCATGGAATTTTTCCTGACAGGGAGATACATCGAGAGCGGCAGCGGAATGCGCGGATGCTGACTGGGTTGGTTGCGCGCGGCGCGGCGGCAGGGATCGGCGACCAGTTGCGCCGGTGCCAGACTGGCGTCGGAGATGCGGTTGACGAAACTGGTATTGGCGCCGTTTTCCAGCAGGCGCCGCACCAGATAGGGCAGCAGATCCTCGTGGCTGCCGACCGGCGCGTACACGCGGCAGGGCACGTCGAGTTTGTCCTTGCCGATGACCTCGGCATACAGATCGGCGCCCATGCCGTGCAGGCGCTGGAACTCGAACGGCCGCCCCGCGGCGAGGTGATGGATGGCGGCGACGGTATGCGCGTTGTGCGTGGCGAAGGCCGGGAAGATGTGCGCGCCGCCGGCATCCAGCAGGCGCCGCGCGCAGGCCAGATACGACACGTCGGTGTTGACCTTGCGCGTGAACACCGGATAGCCGCCGTGGCCGAGCTCCTGTGCGTGCTTGATCTCGGCGTCCCAGTAGGCGCCCTTGACCAGACGTACGCACCAGCGCCGGCCCACCGTGCGGCTTTGTTCGACCAGCCAGTCGATGACCTGCGGTGCGCGTTTCTGGTAGGCCTGCACGGCCAGGCCGTAGCCTTCCCAACCATCCAGCGAGGCGTCGGCGAACACGGCGCCGATAACCTGCAGCGACAGCTCCAGACGCTCGGCTTCCTCAGCGTCGACGGTCATGCCGATGCCTTGCGCCCTGGCCAGTTGCGCCAGTTCGAGCAACTGCGGTACCAGCTCGCGCAGCACGCGCGCACGCTGCGCCACTTCGTAGCGCGGGTGCAGCGCGGACAGCTTGATCGAGATCGAGGGCGCATCCAGCACGTCGTGGTAAGGGCCGCGCCGGCCCAATGCGCGGATCGCGTCGCGGTATGCCTGCAGATAGCGCGCGGCATCCGGCGCGGTGAGCGCGGCCTCGCCGAGCATGTCGTAGGAATAGCGATACGCGCGCTGTGTCCTCTCGGCGGCGCGGTCCTGCGCTTCTTCGATGTTGCGGCCCATGACGAACTGGTGGCCCATGATGCGCATGGCCTGGCGCACCGCCAGGCGCACCACCGGCTCGCCGCTGCGCCCGGCCATGCGCTTGATCGCGCCCAGCCAGTCGCGCTCGGTGGTGGCGCCAAGTTGCACCAGACGCCCAGTGAGCATCAGTCCCCAGGTGGAGGCGTTGACGAACAGCGAGTCACTCTTGCCCAGGTGTTTTTCCCAATTGGCGTCGCCGAGCTTGTCCTGGATCAGACGATCAGCGGTGGCGCTGTCCGGAATGCGCAGCAGCGCCTCGGCCACGCACATCAGCAGCACGCCCTCCTCGCTGGACAGGTCGTACTGGCGCATGAAGGATTCCACCGCGCTTTGTTCCTGGGTGCGTGCGCGCACGTGTTCGACCAGGGCGATGGCTTGCTGTTCGATCGCGGCAGCGGCTTCGGGCGTGGGCGTGGCTTCGGCGAGGTGCGCGGCCAATACGCGCTCTTCCGGCTCGCTCCAGGCGGCGCTGATGGCCGCAAAGCACGCGCTGGCGGGTCGTTCGGATTCGAGGATGGTCATGGGCGATTCGCGGAGATGCAGCCCTGTAGTTTAGGCCGCAGCGCCGGTTGCAACCATGCCGTGCTGCGCGCGATGCGGCGTGTTGTCGCAGTACATGCGTGATTGCGTGCGTTTTGACCGCAATCAAGTCGGTGGGCACGATTTTGCGGCTTGCCGGTCGGCGCAAGCGGGCGCTATTCTGCAACCTGAAGGGAACCGAAACGCCGTGATCTCGATCGACACGCCATCGCTGTCCTCAGGTGCGCAGATCATGTGGCTGCGGCCCAATCGCGCGCTCAGCCTGCGTGGTTTGCGCTGGGCGGCAGGTCTGCTCGCTGGCTACATCATGCTGGTGGCGCTGGTCAGCAGCCTGGCCGGCAACGCCTACGCCCCATTTTTCGCGCTGGTCGACGTGACGGTGGTGGTTCTGGCGTTCGCGGCGGTGTGGCGCGCGGGCGAGCGCGCCGAGCGCATCACCCTGACCGATGATGCGCTGGAGATCGCGCGCTTTCCCGCCGCGCGCGACAGCGTGCGCTTGCAGCCGTATTGGGTGCGCGTGCGCCTGCAGCCGGGTGGCGCGCATCCTCGATTGACGTTGGTTTCGCATGGACACGCGCTGGAAATCGGTGCGTTTCTTGGCGACGAGGAACGCCAGGCGCTGTGCAAGCAACTTGAAGCCAGTCTGGCGCGTTTGCGCCTGCCAGATCATCAACAGGATCAACGGACAAACCCATGACCAAGCGCGCGACCCGACCCGCAACCTCGCCAGGCGCTCACTGGCTGCCGCGCATGCTGCTGGCGCTGGCTGGCATGCTGCTGTCGACGGTTGCGCTGGCCAACCCCGAGCATCCCACGCAATGGCAGCTCAATCTCACGCGCGGCGCCAGTCCGCTGTCGCACGACGTGTGGGATCTGCACATGGCCGTGTTCTACGTGTGCATCGGCATCGGCGTGGTGGTGTACGGCGCCATGATTTACGCCATGCTCAAGTTTCGCAAATCCAAGGGCGCCGAGGCGGCCAAGTTCACCCACAACACCAAGATTGAGGTGATCTGGACCATCATCCCGGTGCTGATCCTGATCGGCCTGGCCTATCCGGCCACGCGCATCCTGGTGTACGAAAACAACACCAGCAACTCGGTATTGACGGTCAAGGTCACCGGCGTGCAGTGGAAGTGGGCTTACGACTACATCGACTATGAAGGTCAGCCGATCAACAACGTCAGCTTCATCTCGATGCTGGCTACTGACAGCAACGATGCGCGGCAGATGGATTCCGGCATCAGTCCGTGGAGCATCAAATCCAGGCACGGCGTCGATGATTACCTGCTCAACGTCAACAAACCGCTGGTGGTGCCCACGCACACCAAGATCCAGTTTTTGATCACCGCGGCCGACGTGATCCACGGTTTCTGGGTGCCGGCGTTGGGCTGGCAGGCCGACGCCATCCCCGGCCAGATCCATGACGCCTGGGGCGAACTGGACAAGCCCGGCACCTACCGTGGTCAGTGCGCGCAATTGTGCGGCCAGGATCACGCCTACATGCCGATCGTGATCAGGGCGCTGCCGCGCGCCGAGTTCCGGCAGTGGCTGGCGGCGCAGGAAAACAAGTCGCGCATGCAAGATGTTTCCCGTACCGCGCAGATCGTTGCCGCCCCCGGCGACGCCCCCCAGGGTTGACCCGAATCACTGACCGAGGCTTCAGGCCATGAGCACCGACGCCGCCACCCACCACGACGACGCCCACCACGATGACGTACCCAAGGGTTTCGTCCATCGCTGGCTGTTCGCCACCAATCACAAGGACATCGGCACCATGTACCTGGTGCTGGCGCTGGTGATGTTCTTCATCGGTGGCGCCATGGCCATGGTGATCCGCGCCGAGCTGTTCAAGCCCGGATTGCAGTTGGTGCAACCGTATTTCTTCAACGAACTGACCACGCTGCATGGCTTGATCATGATCTTCGGCGCGATCATGCCGGCGTTCGTGGGCTTGGCCAATTGGCAGATCCCGCTGATGGTCGGCGCGCCGGACATGGCGCTGCCGCGCATGAACAACCTGTCGTTCTGGATCCTGCCGTTCGCGTTCCTGCTGATTCTGTCGACGCTGTTCATGCCCGGCGGCGCGGTGGCGGGCGGCTGGGTGATGTATCCGCCGCTGATCCTGCAGACCGGCGAATCACTGGCCTTCACCATCTTCGCAATCCATCTGATGGGCATCAGCTCGATCATGGGCGCGATCAACATCATCGCCACCATCCTCAACCTGCGCGCGCCGGGGATGGACTTGCTGAAGATGCCGTTGTTTGTGTGGACCTGGCTGATCACCGCGTTCCTGCTGATCGCGATCATGCCGGTGCTGGCCGGCGCGATGACCATGCTGCTGACCGACAAATACTTCGGCACCAATTTCTTCAATGCCGCCGGCGGCGGCGACGTGCTGCTGTACGAGCACATCTTCTGGTTCTTCGGGCATCCCGAGGTGTACGTGATGATCCTGCCGGCCTTCGGCATCATCTCCGAAGTGATCCCGACCTTCGCGCGCAAGCCGATCTTCGGCTACAAGCCGATGGTCTATGCCACCGCCTCGATCGCGTTTCTGTCGTTCATCGTCTGGGCGCACCACATGTTCACCGTGGGCCTGCCGGTGGGCGCGCAGTTGTTCTTCATGTACGCGACCATGCTGATCTCGGTACCGACCGGGGTGAAGGTGTTCAACTGGGTGGCGACGATGTGGAAGGGCTCGATGACCTTCGAGACGCCGATGCTGTTCGCGGTGGCCTTCGTGATCCTGTTCACCATCGGCGGGTTCTCGGGCCTGATGCTCGGTCTCGTGCCGGCCGACTACCAGTACCACAACAGTTATTTCGTGGTGGCGCACTTCCACTACGTGCTGGTCACGGGCGCGGCCTTCGGCATCATGACCGGCGTCTATTACTGGCTGCCGAAATGGTCGGGGCACATGTATTCCGAGCGCTGGGGCAAGATCCATTTCTGGCTCAGCGTGATCTCGGTCAACGTGCTGTTCTTCCCGATGCATTTCCTTGGTCTGGCCGGGATGCCGCGCCGTATTCCCGACTACAACGTGGCGTTCGCCGACTGGAACATGGTCAGCTCGATCGGCGGCTTCGTGTTCGGCGCCAGTCAGTTGATTTTCGTCGGCAACATCATCTACACCGTGTACTTCGCCAAGAGCAAGGCCCCAGCGCGGGTGTGGGACGGCGCGCGTGGACTGGAGTGGGAATTGCCCTCGCCGCCACCGCACCACTCTTATTCGACGCCGCCGGAGATCCTGCCCGGGATGCTGGCGCACGGCGATATCACCCACTGAGGATGCTTCCGGCTGGGCGCAAGCGCCCAGCCGGATTTCGCGATGAGCAGCAGTCCCGGCAAGCGTCGTCCCGAGGTTGATTCCGATCAGGCCGCGCGCCAGCGCAAGGCGCGGCGCACGGTGCTGATTCTGGCGTTGGTCTCGGTCGGGTTCTACGTGGTCTTTTTTCTTGAGCATCTCTTTTTTTGATGCGCGTCGCATGCGGCGCGCGCAACGCCAGCGCGCACAGCAGCATTGCGCTGCGATGGCCTTGGCTTAAACTCGCGTTCATCCACGCGGCGGTCTGACCGCCGTATCGAAACAAACTCGCAACGGAACTTCGCCATGTCCCAGCAAGCCGGTGCTTACTACATTCCCCACGGCAGTCGCTGGCCGATCATCGCCGCGGTCGGTCTGTTCACGCTCATGTGGGGGGCCGCGCATTGGCTGGACGGTATCGAGCCGGAGGGGCCGATCCTGTTTTTTCTCGGCGTCGCCATCATCATTTTCATGAAGTTCGGCTGGTTCGGCGAGGTCATCCGCGAATCGCGGAGCGGCGCTTACAACTCGCAGGTGGATTTGTCGTTCCGCCTGGGCATGATGTGGTTCATCTTTTCCGAGGTGATGTTTTTCGGTGCGTTCTTTGGCGCGCTGTTCTACAGCCGCGACTTGCAGGTGCCCTGGCTGGCCGGCGAGGGTCACGGCGCGCTGACCAACTACTACCTGTTCCGCGGTTATACCGGCGGCTGGCCGACCGCCGGCCCGGACGCCATCGGCGGGCCATTCAAGACGGTGCCGCCGTGGGGCGAGCCACTGCTCAACACGCTGCTGCTGCTGTCATCGAGCGTGACCATCACCATCGCCCACCATGCGCTGCGCGACGGACATCGCCGCCGCATGCTGGTGTTTC